>JAITLE010000066.1 GCA_031278075.1 Bifidobacteriaceae bacterium
AGAGACCCCCAGAGACCACACCCGCCCCCTCCTCCTCCTCGCAGCTGGCGGACCCCGACGCTCCTCCGCTGTGTTTCCGCAGGTCAAGTGCATGGGCTGGTTCTGGCCCGCTGGACGCCGATCGGGACGGGTTTGACCATTCCTACACTTCTCCCGCCAGAGACGAGAAGTGTAGACTTCCCCGCCCCGCGCCACGGCGCAGGTGGCGGCCCGAAACCGGCCGTGGAGGTGTTTCCGCAGGTCAAGGGCTTGGGCTGGTTCTGGCCTTCTGGACGCCGATCGGGACGGGCTTGACCATTCCTACACTTCTCCCGCCAAAACCGAGAAGTGTAGACTTCCGCGCCCGGCGCCACGGCGCTGGTGGTGGCCCGAACACGGCCGTGGCGGTGTTTCCGCAGGTCAGGGCCCTGGGCCGGTTCTAGGCCGGTTGACGCCGATCGGGACGGGTTTGACCATTCCTACACTTCTCCCGCCAGAACCGAGAAGTGTAGACTTCCGCGCCCGGCACCACGGCCCGGACGTTGGCCGTCAACCCGCCCGGGCCGTGTTCTCGCAGGTCAGCGGCTTGCGCTGGTTCTGGCCCGCTGGACGCCGATCGGGACGGGTTTGACCATTCCTACACTTCTCCCGCCAAAACCGAGAAGTGTAGACTTCCGCGCCCCCCGCCGCGGCACGCCGCGTCACCGCGCCGACCTAGATGAACCTTGGGCGCGGCCACCTGCCCAAGGTGGGCTACAATTCCAGGGCCGCTTGCCCAGGCCGGCCGATGGAACGGACGGCGCCGCAAGCGGGCGCGACTACCCTCCTGCCGCGGAAGGCCCGCGGCCGTTATAGACCGAAGGAGGTGGGTAACCTCGTGCGCCCATACGAGATCATGATCATTCTGGACCCAGAGCTGACGGACGCGGAGGTCGGGCCGACCCTCGACAAGTTCCTCAAGATTGTCGTGGACGGCCAAGGCACCATCGACAAACGAGACCTTTGGGGCAAGCGACGGCTCGCCTACGACATCGCGAAACGCTCAGAAGGCATCTATGCGGTGATCAACTTCAGCGCCACAGCTGATGTGGCCGCCGAACTGGACCGCGTGCTGAACCTGTCCGAATCGGTGCTGCGCACCAAACTCTTGCGGGCGAACGCCCCAGTGGAGGCGTGAGATGGCTGGCGACACAGTTATAACAGTGGTCGGCAATCTCGCCGGCGATCCAGAACTCCGCTTCACCGCGAACGGCGCAGTGCCGGTCGCGAACTTCACCGTCGCCTCGACACCGCGGGTCTTCGACCGCGCGACCAGCGAATGGCAGGACGGCCAGGCACTGTTCATGCGCTGCTCCGTGTGGCGTGACGCCGCGGAGAACGTGGCCGAGACCCTCCGCAAAGGCATGCGGGTGATTGTGCAGGGTCGGCTGACGCAACGGTCCTACGACACCCGCGAGGGTGAGCGCCGCACCGTGGTCGAGCTGCAGGTCGACGAGGTCGGACCGTCGCTGCGCTACGCCAGCGCCCAGGTCACACGCAATCCGCGGGGCGGCGGCCACGGGGGCGGCGGATATGGCGGGGGGCCAGACGCCGGCTACGGCGGCGGACCCGGCGACGGCTGGGGCGGGCCGCCCAGCGGCGGACCAGGCGGACCAGGTGGACCGGCCGGGCCAGGCGGGAGCGGCGATGGCGGCTACCGCCGCGGCGGATCCGGCGGCTACGGCGACGGGGGGCGCGGCGCGAACTACCCCGCCCCGGCCGAGGACGCCTGGACGGCGCCCGGCGTGACCGGCAACGCCGACGACGACCCGCCGTTCTGATCCACAACAGACCTCCCACCTGAAACAACGCAAAGGACAAACCATGGCGAAGCCACCACTGCGGAAGCCCAAGAAGAAGGCGCCCCCCGTTCACCTCAGCACCCAAGGGGAAATCGACTACAAAGACGTCGCGCTGCTGCGCAAATTCGTCTCGGACCGGGGCAAGATCCGCGCCCGGCGAGTGACGGGGTTGTCCGTCCAAGAACAGCGGGCCGTGGCCCGGGCGGTGAAGAACGCCCGGGAGATGGCGCTGCTGCCGTACTCGAGTTCGGGCCGTTGAGCCGTCTCGGGGAACCGACAGGCTCACAGCCGCTGATTAGGAGGAACAACCAATGGCCAAGATCATTCTGACCCACGACGTGCAGGGGCTCGGCGAGGCCGGCGCAGTCGTCGAGGTCAAGGACGGCTACGCACGCAATTTCCTGCTTCCTCGCAACCTGGCCACCAAGTGGACCCGGGGCGCAGAGAAGCAGATCGAGTCGATGCGGCGCGCCACCCGCGCCCGAGAGATGGCGACCGTCGAGGACGCCCTGGCAGCGGCCGACAAGCTGAGAGCCGCCACAATCCAGGTGCCGGTCCGCGCCGGTTCCGGGGGCCGCTTGTTCGGCACCGTGACCACAGCCGACATCGCGGCCGCGGTCAAGAAGGCGACCGGCTTCGACATCGACAAGCGCAAGATCGAGTTGACTGAACGCATCAAGACGACCGGACATTACACGGTGGAGGCGCGCCTCCATGATTCGGTCACGGCGCCGCTGAGCGTCGAGGTGGTCACCGCCTGAGGTGCGGCCCGCCGCCGATCAGCCCACTGCGTTGGACCCGGACCAGCGAGACACCCCGCTCCATCTGCGAGCCGGGGGTGTCTCGCTGGTTTTGGACCTCGCGGGCGCCGATCTGCCGCGCGTGCTCCACTGGGGCCAGGACCTCGGAGACCTCAGTTCGGCGGACCTGACGGCCCTGCGCCCCGCGTTCGCGCGTGCCGCGTCCCCGCGCGCCCACATGTCCGTCCCGCCGCCCGATGCCGTCCCGACCGTCCCGACCGTCCCGACCGTCCCGGCGCCCGATGCCGTCCCGACCGTCCCGACCGTGTCGACAGTCCCTACCGACCCGACC
>JAITLE010000094.1 GCA_031278075.1 Bifidobacteriaceae bacterium
ACCAAGATAGGCCCTCTGAACTGGGCGATCAGCCTCGCGCCGAGTGGCGGCAAGGCCTTGATCGTGGCCCCGATGACCAACCCGACCGGGCCCAACTGCTCGCCCTCGGCGCCGCCGCCGACACCCGCCTGTCGCTCCAGCCACGCCGTATTCCACGCGGTCGCGGCCTCGATCATCGACTCGCCCACTCCCATCCCTGGCCCCACGGCCGCATGTTGGACAGTGGCGCCTTCCGGATTCGAGGTCAGAGCCAGCACGAACACGCACCGCCCCGAACTCGCCGCCGCGTCCAGCGCCGGCGTCAGCGATCCGAAGCCGAGGTATGGGCTCACCGTGACGGCGTCCGCGGCGAGCGGCGCGGCATCGTCCAAATAGGCGCTCGCGTAGGCGGCCATCGTGGAGCCGATGTCCCCGCGTTTGACGTCAAGGATCGTCAGCAAGCCCTCAGCGCGCGCGCTCGCCAACAGCCGCCCCAACACAGCGATGCCCGCCTCGCCGTGGCGCTCGAAGAACGCCGACTGTGGTTTGACCGCCGCCGCCCCGCCCTCCGCGGCGGCGCGCACCAGCGCCTCGCCGAAGCGCTCCACGCCGGCTGGGGTGTCCGTCAGACCCCACTCGGCCAGGCTCTCGGGGTGGGGATCGATCCCGACGCACAGGTGCGAACGGTCGCTCATCGCTCGGGCGAGCCGTTCGCCGAACGATGCCGACCGGCTCGCGCCGCTCACCTTGGCCCGCGGCGCGGTCGCCGCTCGCTCCAGCGCGACCGGGCCGCCCTGCAGCGCGGCCACCTTGAACTCGCCCACCGCCCGGGCTTCGATCGCCTGGACTGCGGCGCCCAACTGCTGTGTCGTGGTGACGATCGGCCGGTTCATGGCGGTGATGGCGGCGCGGATCTCGTAGCCGTCGGCACGGGCGTACGCCCCGGACGGGGTGTTGACCACCATGTCCACCTCGCCGGCGTTGATCAAATCCACCACATGACGGCCCGGCCGCTTGTCCGAGACCTTCGCCACCGCGGTGCACTTGATCGAGTTGCGCCGCAGCATCGAGGCCGTGCCCTCAGTGGCCAAGATCGAGAACCCGAGGTCCGCGAGCTTCTTGACGGGGAAGATGATCGACCGCTTGTCCCGGTCCGCCACCGAGACGAACACGCTCCCTTTCTCCGGCAGACCGCCGTAGGCCGCCATCTGAGACTTCGCGAAGGCGGCCGGGAAACCCCAGTCGCGGCCCATCACCTCGCCCGTCGACCGCATCTCTGGTCCCAGCAACGTGTCGACCGTCTCGCCGGCGGCCGTCCTGAACCGCGCGAACGGCAACACCGCCTCCTTGACGGCGAAGCCGCCGCCCTCCAACGCCGCGGCGGAGTCCGTCTCAGGCAAATCCTTTGAGCGCCTCAGGTCCGCGATCGAACGGCCCGCCATGATCAGGCAAGCCGCTTTCGCCAACGGCACCCCCGTCGCCTTCGACACGAACGGCACTGTGCGCGAGGCCCTGGGGTTGGCTTCCAGCACGTACAACACGTCACCCATCAACGCGAACTGGATGTTGATCAGCCCCCTGACGCCCACACCGCGGGCGATCGCCTCCGTCGAGGCCCGGATCCGCGCGATGTCCCGGCTGGACAAGGTCACCGGCGGCAGCACACAAGCGCTGTCGCCCGAATGGATGCCAGCCTCCTCGATGTGTTCCATCACCCCGCCGAGGAACAGCTCCTCACCGTCGAACAGCGCGTCCACATCGATCTCGATCGCCGAGTCCAAGAAACGGTCGATCAACACCGGCGCGTCAGCCCGGCCGCCGGCGGGGAGCGCCTTCGCCATGTACTCCTCGAGGCGGGCCTCGTCGTAGACGATCTCCATGCCGCGCCCGCCCAGCACATACGACGGCCGCACCAGCACCGGGTAGCCGATCCGCGCGGCCACCGTCCGCGCCTCGGCGATCGAAAGGGCCGTCCCGTACTGCGGCGCGGGCAGGCCCGCCGCCGCCAGCACCTGCCCGAACAGCCCGCGGTTCTCTGCCGCGTCGATCGCCTCCGGGGGGGTGCCCCACATCGGGACGCCGGCGTCGGCGAGCCGAGAAGCGAGGCTCAACGGGGTTTGCCCACCGAGTTGCACGATCACGCCGGCCACTCGCCCGGCTGACCGCTCGGCATCGTACACCTCCATCACGTCCTCAAACGTGAGCGGCTCGAAGTAGAGCCGGCCCGAGATGTCGTAGTCCGTGGAGACCGTCTCCGGGTTGCAGTTGACCATCACCGTCTCGAACTCGCCGCCGAGCGCGAGCGACGCGTGCACGCACGAGTAGTCGAACTCGATGCCCTGACCGATCCGGTTCGGGCCGGAGCCCAAGATGATGACGGCGGGCTTCTCCCGGGGACGGACCTCGGTCTCCAGCTCATACGCGGAGTAGAGGTAAGGCGTGCGGGCCGCGAACTCGCCGGCGCAGGTGTCGACCATCTTGTAGACCGGGCGCAGGCCGTAGGCGTGCCGCATCTCGCGGATGGTCTGCTCGCTGATCCCGCGGATCTCGGCGATCTGCTCGTCGGACAGGCCGTGCCGCTTGGCTCGGGCGAGGACATCAGGGGCGAGGGAGGAGTTCGCGACCTCCGCGGCGACCTCGTTGATCAGCTGGATCTGGTCGAGAAACCACGGGTCGATCCCTGTGGCGGCGGCCAAACGGTCGACCGGCGTCCCCCAGCGGATGGCTTGCTGGACGTCGACCAGGCGATGCTCGCTCGGGCGGGCGGTGGAGGCGACCAGGCTTTCCAGCTGAGCGGCGCTCGGGCGTTCGCCACGCCAATGGAACCGGGCGTCCTTCTTGTCTATGGAACGCATCGCTTTGCCCAACGACTCGGTGAACGTCCGGCCGATCGCCATCGCCTCGCCGACGGATTTCATGGTCGTGGTCAACGTGTCGTCCGCCGCCGGGAACTTCTCAAACGCGAAACGCGGCACCTTGGTGACGATGTAATCGATCGACGGCTCGAAGCTGGCCGGGGTGGTGCCGGTGATGTCGTTGACGATCTCGTCCAGGGTGTAGCCGATGGCGAGTCGTGCCGCGATCTTCGCGATCGGGAAGCCGGTCGCCTTCGACGCGAGCGCGGACGAACGCGAGACGCGCGGGTTCATCTCGATCACCAGGACACGCCCGTCTACGGGGTTCACCGCGAACTGGATGTTGCAGCCGCCGGTGTCGACGCCGACCTCGCGGATCACCGCGATCCCGATGTCGCGCAAGTGCTGGTATTCGCGGTCCGTCAGCGTCAGCGCGGGCGCCACCGTGATCGAGTCGCCGGTGTGCACCCCCATCGGGTCCAGGTTCTCGATAGAACACACCACCACGACGTTGTCCGCCTTGTCCCGCATGATCTCGAGTTCGAACTCCTTCCAGCCGATCACCGACTCTTCCAAGAGGACCTCGGTGGTGGGGCTGTAGCGCAGGCCGGCTCCCGCGATGTGGTGGAGGTCAGCCTCCGTGCGGGCGATCCCGGAGCCGAGCCCGCCCATTGTGAATGAGGGCCGGACGACCACCGGGTACTGGAGTTCCGCCGCCGCCGCGAGGTATTCCTCCATGTTGTGCGCGATCTGACTGCGCGCCACAGACGCGCCGCATCGCTCCACCACCTTCTTGAACTCCTCGCGGTCCTCGCCTGCGGTGATCGATTTGATTTGCGCGCCGATCAGCTTGACGCCGTACTGTTCCAGGACACCTGATTCGTGCAGCGCGACCGCGGCGTTGAGCGCCGTCTGGCCACCTAGGGTCGGCAGCAGCGCGTCGGGGCGCTCTTTTGCGATGATCTGCCTCAACGCCTCCAGAGTGATCGGCTCGATATAGGTCGCGTCCGCGAATTCCGGGTCCGTCATGATGGTCGCCGGGTTCGAGTTGACCAGCACCACCTGCAGTCCCTCTTCCTTGAGGACGCGGCAGGCTTGTGTGCCGGAGTAGTCGAATTCGCACGCCTGGCCGATCACGATGGGACCGGAGCCGATGACCAGGACCTTCTTGAGATCCTCGCGTTTGGGCATGTCTTTGCCTCCTTTCCCGCCTCGCTGGACGGGTCTTAAAGGAATCTTTGGTTGCGGGATGCGCGCCGCGCCCGCTCTGATCAGCCTACCTCGCACATGGACGATGCCGTCTCATCCCCGCCGTTCGCCGGCGAACTGCGAGCGGTGAAGCGCGTGGTAGGCGCCCTTGGCCGCCATGAGCTCCTCGTGGCTGCCCTTCTCGACGACCCGGCCGTGCTCCATGACGACGATCACGTCCGCGGCGCGGATCGTGGAGAGCCGGTGGGCGATCACGAACGATGTGCGGCCGCGGCGGAGTTTGTTCATCGCCGCCTGCACCAACACCTCGGTGCGAGTGTCGACCGAGGATGTGGCCTCGTCGAGGATCAGCACGGCGGGATCCGCGAGGAACGCGCGAGCGATGGTCAACAGCTGTTTCTCGCCGGCGGAGATGTTGTCCGCCTCCTCGTTGACCTCAGTTTGGTAACCCTCGGGGAGCACGCGGGCGAAACGGTCCACGTAGGCCGCCTTCGCCGCGGCGATAACCTCATCCTCGGTCGCCTCGAGCCGGCCGTAGCGGATGTTGTCATAGATCGTCCCGGAGAACAGCCACGTGTCCTGGAGGACCATCGCCATCTCGGAGCGCAGGTGTTCCCGCGTCATGTCCCGGATGTCGACGCCGTCCAACTCGATCGCTCCGCCCTGGATCTCGTAGAACCGCTCCAACAAGTTCACCAGGGTTGTCTTCCCCGCGCCGGTCGGGCCGACGATGGCGACCGTCTGGCCCGGCTTGGCCCACAGCCGCAGACCCTTGATCAGCTCCTTGTCCTCCTCGTAGGAGAAGTCCACGTCCACGAATTCGACCCGGCCCGTGAAGTCGTCGAGGCGCGCCGGCTGGGCGGGATCTTCCCGCATCTCCTCCGCGTCTAGGAGTTCGAAGACCCGCTCGATCGACGCGACACCGGACTGCAACAGGTTCATCATCGACGCGACCTGCGCCACAGGCTGGCCGAACTGCCGCGAGTACTGCACAAAGGCCTGCACGGCGCCCAGCGACATGCTGCCCGACGCGACTCGCAGTCCACCGAGCACCGCGATGAACACGTAAACCAAGTTCGACACGAAGCCCATCACCGGTTGGATGGACATCGAGATGGCTTGAGCCTTGAACGCCGAGTCGTACAGCTTGGCGTTGCGTCCGTCGAACTCCCGGCGGGAATCGGCCGCCCGGCCGAACACTTTGACCAGCGCGTGGCCGCTGTACATCTCCTCGATGTGCGAGTTCAGCTCGCCGGTCGCCGCCCACTGCCGGATGAATTGCGGCTGAGAGCGCTTCGCGATCACCGCCGTGACCACGGCGGCGAGCGGGATGGAGACCAGCGCCACCAAGGTCAGGCTCCAAGAGATCGTGAGCATCATCACCAAGATGCCGATCAGGTTGAACACCGCGAACAACAGCTGCGTCATGGTCTGCTGCAGGGTCTGGCCCACATTGTCGATGTCGTTCGTGACCCGGGAGAGGACCTCGCCCTTGGGCTGCGCGTCGAAGTACTTCAGCGGCAGACGCCCCAGTTTGTCCTCGACTTGGGCCCGCAGCCGGTACATCGAGTTCTGAATGATCCGCGCGGTGAGGATTCCCTGGACGTAGCCCAACAGCGCGGAGCCCAAGTAGATGGTGAGCACACCGATCAGGATCCAGCCCACAGCCTCGAAGTCGACGCCTCGGCCCGCGGTGAAGTCCATGGCCTGCAGCATGTCGATCATCCGCGAGTTGACTGGCGAGCCGCCCTGCGGCGGGTTGTCGCGAATCGCCTCCAGCAACCGCATGACATCCTCTTTGGGCATGGTCTGGCCAGCCTCGAGCTGGCCCGCGGCGACCAGCAGATTGCCGATGGTCTTGCCCATGAACCCCGCGAAGACGCGGTTGGTGGCCTCGCCGAGGATCTTCGGCCCCACCACGCCGAGGCCCACCGAGATCACCGTCAAGGTCACCGCCACCACGATCTTCAGCCGCTCGGGACGCAGCAGGCCCAAGAACCTCAGCCCTGAGGCTTTGAAGTCGAGGGCCTTGACGCCCGGCATTCCACCGCTCATCGGGCCGCGCGGCATCGGCCCTCGAGCAGGGCCGCCGCTCGCCTTGCGCGCGCCACGCGCCGCCCCCAGCGCGCCCGGCCCGCCGCCTTTGCCGCGCCGCGCGCGGCCCTCCCCGCTCACGGCGCCTCCCCCAAGGCCATCTGCGAGTCGGCGATCTCGCGGTAGGTCGGGCACGTCTCGAGGAGTTCGGCGTGGCGGCCCAACCCGACGACCCGGCCCGCGTCGAGCACCAGGATCCGGTCGGCGGCCATGATGGTGCCGACCCGCTGCGACACGATGATCACCGAGGACTGCTTGGTGACTGGCCGCAGCGCCTCACGCAGGCGGGCGTCGGTCGCGAAGTCCAGCGCCGAGAACGCGTCGTCGAACACATAGATGGCGGGGCGGCGGATCACCGCCCGGGCGATCGACAGCCGCTGGCGCTGTCCACCCGAGACGTTCGCGCCGCCCGCCGCGATCTCCATGTCGAGTCCGGCCGCGTCGGCGCGGACGAAGTCCGCGACTTGGGCCACTTCCAAGGCTTCCCACATCTCTTGGTCGCTCGCGTCGCCTTTGCCGTAGCGCAGGTTGTCCCGGACCGTCCCGCTGAACAAATAGGGCCGTTGGGGCACCAGCCCGATCTGCCCCCACAGTTCCTCGAACGCCAGGTCCCGCACGTCCACTCCTCCCACCAAGACACGGCCGGCTGTCGCGTCGAAGAGCCGCGCGATCAGGCCGACCAGTGTGGTCTTGCCGGAGCCGGTCGCCCCGATCACCGCGGTGACCTCACCAGGCCCAGCCTGGAAGGTGACACCCTCCAACACGGGCGCGTCCGCGCCTTGGTAACGGAAGGCGACGTCATCGAACGCCAAGTGGCCGGCTTGGGGCAGTTCGCGGATCGGCTGCGCGGTCTCACGAACCGAGATCTCAGCGCTCAAGACCTCCTGTATGCGCTCGGCGCAGGCCTCGGCCCGCGGCACAAAGAAGAACATCATCGATGCCATCATGACGCTCATCAGGATCAGCATCAGGTAGGTGATGAACGCGGTGAGGGCGCCGACCTCCATCGCCCCGGCCTGAACCCGATGCCCACCCAGCCAGATGACCGCCACCGAGGTGACGTTCATCACCAGCATCACGAAGGGGAACATCAGCGCGAAGGTGTACCCGACTTTCAACTGGAGCCGCGTGAGGGACCGGTTGACCTCATCGAAGCGCTTCGACTCGTAGGGCTCCCGCACAAACGCCCGGATCACCCGCAGACCGTTGATCTGCTCGCGCAGCACCCGGTTGACGGCGTCGATCGCCTTCTGCATCCTCCGGAACAGCGGATGCATCCGCCGCAACAGCAGACCCAAGAACAGGCCCATGACCGGCAGCACCACCAACAAGATCGCGGAAAGGACCAAATCGTGCCGCAGCGCCATCGCCGCCCCGCCCACCATCATCAACGGCGCCGCGATCAACACCACCAGCGTCATCAGGACCAGCATCTGGACCTGCTGCACGTCGTTGGTGGTGCGCGTGATCAGCGAAGGCGCCCCGAACCGCGCCATCTCCCGAGCCGAGAAGTCCATCACCTTGCGGAACAGATCGGCCCGCAGCTCTCTGCCCAACCGCATCGCGGTGCGCGCCCCCAGATACACCGCCGCCACGGTCGCGGCGATCTGCGTCACCGAGATCGCCAGCATCCACCCGCCGGTCCGCATGATGTACGCCGTGTCCCCCAGCGCCACCCCGCTGTCGATGATGTCCGCGTTGAGCGAAGGCAAGTACAGCGCCGCGCCCGCCTGCAGGGCCTGCGCGATCATCACGACGACGAGCGCCGCGCGGTACGGCTTCAGGTAGACACGGAGCAGGCGCGCCAGCATTCAGTGGGTCCTCGCTGTTCGTTCGGGGCGGGGCAGCCGACCGGCGATGCCGACCGGTCGCGTCGGGTCACCGCCCAGACGGCGGATACGACTCAGGCGGGAGCTGTCGACGCGTCGGCCTGAACGGCCCACCCGATGTGGGGCCTTCGCCCGGCGCGGGTCTCGGCGGAACCGGCGGGACGTCCGTCTCCCAAGGACGCGACGGCGCGAGCCCGGCCTCCACCTCGGAGTCGAACGGCGCCCCAGAACCAGTCCCGGCTGTGGTCGCGTCGGATGTGGCCTGCTCAGCCATGCCCTGAGCCCGGCGCAGAGCCTGAGCCGGATCCTCGAGCGCGACCTCGCCGAACGCCAGCTTCTTCAACGCCTCCGCAGCCCGGCTGGGCCCCTTCGGACCGCCCTCGGGAACTGGGCCGAACGCCCGCCCGATCCCCCCGAGCGCCTCGGTGAACTCCGCCGGGATGATCCACAGCTGCGAGGCCGGCCCCTGCGCCAGCTGCGGCAGCATCTGCAGATACTGGTACGCCAACAGCTTGGGATCTGGGTCGCCTTCGTGGATGGCGTCGAACACCTGCAGGATCGCGCGCGATTCGCCCTGCGCGCGGAGAATCGAAGCCTGCGCTTGGCCCTCAGCGCTGAGGATGGCGGCCTGCTTCTCGCCTTCGGCCGTGAGGATCTGCGACTGTTTGACGCCTTCAGCGGTCAAGATGGCCGCGCGGCGGTCCCGCTCGGCGCGCATTTGCTTCTCCATCGAGTCCTGGACGGACCCGGGCGGATCGATCGCCTTCAACTCCACCCGGTTGACGCGGATCCCCCAGCGCCCGGTGGCCTCGTCCAGCACGCCGCGGAGCTGGCCGTTGATCTGGTCGCGGCTCGTCAGGGTCTGCTCCAAGTCCATCGAGCCGATCACGTTACGCAGTGTCGTCACCGTCAGCTGCTCGATGCCCGTGATGTAGTTCGCGATCTCATAGACCGCCGCGACCGGGTTGGTGACCTGGAAATAGATCACCGTGTCGATGGACACGACCAGGTTGTCGGATGTGATCACCGGCTGAGGCGGGAACGAGACCACCTGCTCGCGCAGGTCGACGTTGGCGCGCACGCGGTCCACGAACGGCACCAGCATGTGGAACCCAGCCTCCATGGTGCGCTGATACCGGCCCAGCCGCTCCACCAGCATGGCGCGGGTCTGCGGGACGATCCGCACCGCCCGGCGCACCACGGTGATCGCGAAGATCGCCAGGATCAGCGCCAAGATGATCAGGATCAGGTTCTTCGGTGTCATCTCGAAATCAGGCATTGCTCAGTTCCTCTCGCACTAGTCGGTGACGCCCGATGCCGTCGGGCCAGCGGGGCGGTCGCCCTCAGGCGGGGCGGAGCGCACCACAGCGGTCGCCCCGTCGATGGCGGTCACGACAAGATCCGACCCGGGTTCGATCAGGCCGTCGCCATCGATCCGGGCGGTCCACACGTCACCGCCGATCTTGGCTCTGCCCCCGTGTTCGTCGATCGCGGTGACCGCGGTGGCCGACCGGCCGACCAACGCGCCGGCGCCGCTGACCGCCTCAGCTTCGCCCTTGAGCCGCAGGCGGTTGAGCATCAGCGGCCGCACGGCCGCCAACATGACCACGCTGACCACCGCGAACACAATCACTGTGGCCCACCAGACCGCACCGATCCAAGCGGCCCCGGCGGCCGCGATCGCGCCCACAGCGAGCATCAAGAACGTGAAGTCGACCGTCAGCAACTCGACCACGCCCAGAAGCAGGGCGCCGATCAACCACCAAAGCCACAGCCACTCTTCCATTTGCGTCCTCCCGGCCCAGTAAACAGTTGTGTCAACCCTACCGGTCACCCCCGACAAACCAAGGACGCAAGGGCTACCCATGTGACTGCCCAACGATGTCAGAGGTCGGGCATACGTTGGGGACGTGATCGAGAATCCCGTCGCCGGCCGTGACTACCCGCAGCGTCTGGCGGACCTTCGCGCTTGGTTCGCCACG
>JAITLE010000119.1 GCA_031278075.1 Bifidobacteriaceae bacterium
TGCCGCCCGGACGGGAAGAACTGGACCAACGAGCGGGTGGTGGTGTTCACCGAGTACGCGGACACGTTGGCGTGGATTGTGGGCGTGCTCGGCCAACAGGGCTACGCCGGCCGCCTGGAAGTGATTCAGGGCTCGACCCCGGCAGATGAGCGGGAGGACATTCGAGCCCGGTTCGCGGCCAACCCGGCTGAGGAGAAGGTGCGCGTCCTAGTTGCCACCGACGCCGCCGGAGAAGGCATCGACCTGCAGGCCTACTGCCACCGGCTGGTCAACTTCGACGTGCCGTTCAACCCCTCCCGCCTGGAGCAGCGGATCGGACGCATCGACCGCTACGGGCAGACCGAGACGCCGGAGGTTTACTATTTCGCCCCGGAGACCAGGGGCAGCCTGTACGCCGGGGATGCGGAGTTCCTGCGTCGGATTGGCGAGAAGATCACCACCGAGGCGCAGGACCTCGGAGCGGTCAACCCGTTGATCGACGATGAGATCAGCGGCCACTTCACCGGCAAGAAGCCCGTCCGCGACACCGGTAAAGCGCAGGCCAGGGACAATCAAGAGATCAACAAGGTGATGGCGGGGAGTTTGGAGCTGAACCGCCAGTTGACCGAGCTTGGGCGGACCTATGCCGAGCGCAAAGAGGACATGCACCTCACCCCGGCGGCAAGCCGCCGTGTTGTGGACGCGGCGCTCGACCTCACGGACCAACCGCGCCTAGTGCCCACAGGGCACCCCGACACCGACGCCGAAGTGTTTGACGTCCCAAACCTGGATCGGCGGTGGCAGCCTGCTCTCGCGGGCCTGGACACGCGGCTGAAGCCCGGCGAGATGCGCCCTATCACTTTTGACGACCGGGCTTTGGGCCAGATGCCCGATTTGGTTTATGTCCACTTGGGTCACGCTGTGATGCAGAAGGCGGCCCGCACGCTGCGCGGCTCGCTTTTCGGCTCGGACTCGAAGGTGCGCAGGGTCACGGCAGTAGTGGTGCCGGGCTTGGAGGTTTCCTGCGCGGCCGCAATGTCGCGGCTGGTCTTGGTGGGACGCGGCGGTTTGCGCCTGCACGAGGAGGTCTTTGTGACCGGGATTCGATTCCGCGGCCACGCTATGGCCGCGGACAAGGTACACGCGCTGCTCGACAACGCACTCGACGCGCACCGCTTGGAACTGGCCTCCAAATCGGCGCGCCGGCGGTTGGAGGCCGCTTGGCAGGCCGATGGCGGCAGGCTGCGCCATCGTCTCGAAGAGGCCATGACTCGCCGCGCCGCCGCGCGCCAGGAAGCGGTTCAGGAAAGCCTGGACAAGCGCCTGGCGGTTGACACCGAGCGGGCGCGGGCAATTTTCGGAGCCTTCCGGCTGAATCTGAACGATTCTTTGCGCCGGTTGCGCGGCGAGGAAGAGCAACAGCAAGCGATGCTGTGGGCGGATGAGCAGCAGCGCCAGCGGCTGTTCGACATCCGCCAGATGGAGGACCGCCTAGCCTCGCTTGATGGCGAAGAGCGCCGCGAGATCGCCGGCATCAAGGAGCGTTACGCCGACATCAAACCCTATGTCTCCGCTGTGGCCTTGGTGTTCGCCATCGCACCCGGTGACGCCGCGCAATGGGAGGCCAGCCGGTGAAACGCCGCCCCACCGCCCGCACCGCGGCCGAAATGCACCGCGAATGGCTCACTCTGGTCAACGCCGACGGCCCGTTTCTGGCTGTCCCCCCGCTCAAGCGCGTCTACCCGCAAGGCATGCCCGCATTGGACGAGACCGCCAAGCAGGCTCTGCGCGACGCCAAGCCGGAGTTTGACCGCGCCTGGGACACCTGGCGGCAGCTGCGGGAGCAACCAGGCTCGGTGGAGCGCTTTCGCCAGGCCCGTGACGCCTGGGTCGGGGTTATCTTGCACCAGGTTCTGGGGTGGTCTGGCCACTTCAAGACAGCGGCGGGCATGCCGTCGCTTGGCTTGGTTTACAAGGCTTCCTCGGCCAACCGGTTGATTGCGGTGGCGCCGACGGGGGCACTCGCCCGCGAGGACCTGGTTGGCGCGTTGCTGCTTGTGGTGGACCCGGTGGAGTCGTTGGGCGACCTGCTGGAGGACGGCTGGGCGGCCAGTCCCATCGACCGCATGGTGGCCATGCTGCGCGCTGACGCCTCGGCTTGCTCTATAGGCCTGGTCACCGACGGCCGTTGGTGGGCTATCGTCAGCGCCCCCAAAGGCTCGATGTCCGCGTCTGGCGAAGTGGACTCGCAAACCTGGATCGAGGAGGCGGCCACTCGCGACGCCTTCGTCGAGTTGCTGAGCCTCAAGCGGCTCGTCGGCGGCAAAGCGGACGACCGCTTGCCTGCCCTGTTCGCAGAGTCGGTGCTGGCGGCCGAAGAGATCACCGAGGCGTTGGGCACTCAGATTCGCCGGGCCGTCGAACTTGTGGTCTCGGCTGTCTCCGAAGCCTCCAGCGAGGCCCGCAACGGCGGCGAGCCCGACCCGTTGCCCGAGGACGGTGACGCAATCTACCAAGCTGTCGTGACTGCCATGATGCGAGTGGTCTTCTTGCTGTTCGCCGAAGAACGCGGCCTGCTGCCCCAAGGCCAGCTGTTCGAGAACGGCTACGGCCTGGCAATAGTGCTGGACGAGTTGGAGGCTCGCGCCCGCGACGAGGGCGAAGAGTCGATGGACAGCACCCACTTGACTTGGCACCGGCTCTTGGCGACATCTCAGGCCCTATACACCGGCGCATCGTTCGAGGACATGCGGCTTCCCGCCTACGGCGGCTCGCTGTTCGACCCCGAGCGGTTCCCGTTCTTGGCGGCCACCACCGACCGAGGCGCTTTGGCCATCGCGGTTTCTGACCGGGTGATGCTGCATGTCCTTCGCGCGGTCCAGATAGCCAAGCCCAAGGGCCAAGACGCCCGCCGCATCTCCTTCCGCGACATCGACGTGGAGCAGATCGGCTACATCTACGAGGGTTTGCTCGGTTACACCTGCCGCCGCGCCGAGCGGATCATGATCGGGCTGCCCGGCAAGGAAGGCGAAGAACCCGAGATCCCGCTCGAGACGTTGGAAGGCCTTGCCGAAGACATCGCCGACGCCCCGGGCTTGGCCGGCGCGATCATCGAGTGGGCCAAGGAGCACCAGCCTGCCGCCAAGCCGCCCAGTAAGGCCGCTCTCGCCAAGGCCCTGACAAGCGGGGACGCGATGGACGATGCCGACCGGGCCCTTCTGGCCGTCAGCCGCGACCCGGCCACCCGCGCCAGGATCCGCCCGTGGATCGGCGCGATCCGCCGCGACCTGCGCGGCAGGCCGACAGTGGTCCTTGAGGGCGGCTTGTTCGTGGCGGAAACACCGTCCCGGAGGAACGCCGGAGCCCACTACACGCCGCGTTCCCTGGCCGAGGAGATCGTCAAGCACGCCCTGGAGCCGCTGGTCTACCAGCCCGGTCCCCACCAGACCGGCGACCGATCCAAGTGGGTTCGCGCTTATTCGGGCGACATTCTTGACCTTCGCATCGCCGATATCGCTTGCGGCTCCGGCGCGTTCTTGGTGGCAGCGGCTCGCTTCCTCGCCCGCGAACTGGTTGAGGCCTGGCAAGCGGAGGGAGTCAGCACACGCCTCGGCCCGCGCGAAACCGAGACCAGGGCTATCCGCGAGGTGGTCGCGCAATGCTTGTATGGGGCGGACATCAATGAGATGGCAGTTGAGATGTGCAAGCTCTCCCTCTGGCTGGTCTCCCTGGACCGCGACTTGCCGTTCAGCTTCGTGGATGACAAGGTGCTGCTCGGCAATTCCCTCCTCGGAGTCACCGATTTGGCCCAGATCGAAGAGCTGCACATCGCGCCCAAGGCCAAGGACCCCCAAGAAACCTTGTTCCTGGTAGACGCGCAGATGCGGATCGCCGGCCGGGTCGACCTCAGCGGCGTCATCCAGCGGGTGCGCCGTCGCCGCCAGCGCCTGGCCAGCGAGGTCAGCGAGACAGACCCGGGGCGCACGGCGGCTGCCAAGCGCCGCCTAATGGCCGAGATCGAGCGGGATCTGACCCAGGTCCTAAAGCTCGCCGACGGCGTCGTCGCCGCCGGGTTGCCGCTCGGCGGCAAACCGGGCAAGAAGCTCAACCAGGCCTACGAGAACCTGGAAATAGCCGCCAGCCGCGCCTTCCCAAGCCAAGGAGCGCCGGACCCGTCCCGGCTGGACGCAATCATCGAACAGGGGCTCGCCCCGGCAGTCGCGGCCGACTACGAGCGCTGGCGTCCCCTCCACTGGGCTCTCGCTGTGCCCGACGTGATGGAACGGGGCGGTTTCGACGCCATCATCGGCAACCCGCCGTTCCTGGGCGGTCAGAAGCTGACCGGAGCCATGGGCACCGCTGTGAGGGATTGGCTGGTCAATGTCCTCGCAGATGGCCGGCGCGGCAGCGCCGACTTGGTGGCCTACTTCTGTCTGCGCGCGGTGGCGCTGTTGCAGGCGAATGGCGCCTTGGGTTTGATCGCCACGAACACGGTGGCCCAGGGCGACACCCGCGAGGTCGGTTTGGACGCGATGGTCGCCCGCGGTTTCACCATCAC
>JAITLE010000127.1 GCA_031278075.1 Bifidobacteriaceae bacterium
TACGCAGCCAGTGCCCGCTCGGGGATGGAGCCGGCGGCGGCAACGCGGGCGACCCAGCCGGGGTCAGCCAACTCAGCGATTGGGACCTCGCCCGCCACAACCGTAGCTGTCCGCGCTGCTGTGTCCGTTTGGGACGGTGAGGACGATGCCGCCGGTAAGGCCGATGCCGCCGGAGACACCGATGCCGCCGGTACGGCCGAGGTCGCCTCGCTCTGTTCAGCGGCCGCAGACGCGGTACCCCCTAAGGACCCGCTGCCCCCAGCGGGTTCCGTAGCCCCGAACGGGGCGAACGCCGCCGCAGCCAGCGCGCCCGCCCCCAAGAGCGCCAAGACGCCCGTGACAGTGGGCCACAGCCACCGCCGCAGGCGGGTGGTGCCAGCATCTGGTTGGAAAGCTGCGGGGTTGGTCATGGGCGGGCCTCCTGTAGGACAGATTCGGGTGATATGGGCTCAGCTGCGGCGCTCACGGGCAGGACCACAGCCGGGGGAACCGGGACGGGTTCAGCTACGGCGCTCGCGGGCAGGACCACAGCCGGGGGAACCGGGGTGGGCTCAGCCGCAGCGCTCGCGGGCAGGACCGCAGCCGGGCGAGCCGGGGTGGGTTCGACCGGATGGATGCGGCGTTTAGCGACGAGGCGCGCCAGGACGCCTTGGCGCGGCGAGGCCAGCCAGGCGATCAGGAACACGCCGGTCAGGACCAGCACAATGGTGCCGCCGGTGGGCAGGTCCCAAGACCACGAGAGGTACAACCCGACCAGCGCGGACAGGCCCCCGATGATCGGGGCCGCCAGCATCATGATCCCAAGCCGGTCGGTCAGCAGGCGCGCGGTTGCCGCTGGGGTGATCAGCAAGGCCAACACCAGGATGTTGCCAATAGTCTGCACGCTGATCACAACCGCCAGCGTGACCAGAACATAGAGCACAAGGTCAAGCCAAAACACCCGCAACCCCATGGCGCGCGCCGACTCGCGGTCCAGGGAGACGGTCACGAACTCCTTGTTCAATAGCAGCACAGCCAGCAACACCAGCGCCGCAGTGCCGCCGACTACGTACAGGTCCGAGTCGGGAATACCCGTGATAGAGCCGAACAAGAACTGTTGCAAACTGCCGGCATAGCCCGGCGCTTGGGAGATGACTACAATCCCGAGCGCAAACGCCGCGACGAAGAAGATCCCGATGATCGAGTCTTCCTTAATCCTGCGGTTCTGGGAGAACACCGCCACCAGCACCGCCGTAAGCACCCCGGCGATCATGCCGCCAAGCACAAGGTTCCCCGAGACGACGAACGCGACCGCAAGGCCCGGGAACACGGCGTGGGCGACGGCATCGCCGATAAACGCCATCCCGCGCAGCACTACGTAGGTGCCGACCACGCCGCACACGACCGAGGACATGACCGCCACCGCCAGAGCCTTCACCAAGAACGCAAGATCGGGGTTGAACAGGTCAACAAAGAAATCGATGGGGCTCATGCGGCCGCCGCCGCCACCATGCGCAACAGCGCGGAATCTTCCCCGACACCGAAGGTCGCCGCCCACGCCGCCGGGTCGCCAACGAGGTGGGCGGGCGTGTCCGCAGCGATGATGGTGCGGTTTAGCAGCGCCAGCCTGTCCGCGCCGTCGATCGCGCCAAGCAAGTCGTGGGTGGTCATCAGCACCGCCCTGCCTTCGTGGGCGAGATCAGCGAACAGCTCCGCTAAGAGTTCCTGGGTAGGCATGTCAAGGCCCGTGAACGGTTCATCAAGCAGCAGCACCGAAGGCCGCGGCGCCAGAGCGCGGGCGACCAACACGCGTTGGCGCTGTCCCCCGGATAGCTGCCCCACGGGCCGGCCCGCCAGATCGGTCAGGCGCACCCGGTCGAGGGCGTCAGCGACCGCCTCCCAAGAGGCGGCACTGGGGCGGCGGAACAAGCCAAGTTGACCAGACAGGCCGGTGGCGACTGCGTTAGCCACCGAGATCGGGAAGTCCCAAGCGAACTCGTGACGCTGCGGCACGTACCCGATCGCGGGCCGCCCAGGCTTGGCCGGGCGTCCCTCGACCAGCACTCGCCCGATGCCGACCGGTTGCAGCCCCAGCACAGCACGCAGCAGCGTCGTCTTACCGGCGCCATTCGGCCCGACCACGGCAACCAGTTCGCCGCAGGCGACGCTAAGGTCGATGCCGTGCAGGACGCGCCGTCCGCCAAGGTCAACGGCGACGTTCCGGATCTCGAGCGCGGCCGTCACGACCGCCCACTTCCGGACGCATCCGGCTCACCGCCGGAGGACTGGCGGGCCTCCAGGACGCGCCGCTTGGCGCGGTTACTGCGCACAATCACAACCGTCAGCCCGGTCGCGAGCCCGGCGCCGACCAGCACAATCGCCCCGATCAGGATGGGCACTAGCCCGTTGCCCGCCGGCTCCTGCGCGCTGCCGGCCGGCCCGTCCGGCGGATTGGTGGCATCGCCCACTGGGGCGCCCCCCGGGGCCGCAGTGCCCTCCGGGGTCGCGTTGCCCTCCGGGGTCCCGGCGCCCTCCCAGGTCGCGGCGAACGCGGCATCAGGCGTGGTAGCGGTACCTACAGCAAAACGGATGTACTGAGTGTCCGACGCGTGCGTGCCGTCAATCAAGTCGGCCTCAGCGGTCAAAGCGACAAGGTAGACGCCCGGCTCGGTGAACACCCAGTTCGCGTGGGTATGGGTGTTCACGTCAACCCAGATCGGCTGGGCGCCAGCCGTGCGGGAGTCCCACAAGAGCTGCGGTTCGCCGAACGACCCGGACTGCAGGTAGGTCGTCATGATGCCGGGACCCTGCACCCCGCCCAGCGATAAGGTGATGCCGCGGTCGATGGTCTCCATCACCTGCGGGTCCTGGGTGTTCCACCCCACCCAGACAACCTCAGGGTTCTGCGTCTGCGGCACAACGTAAACGTCGCTGCCGGGCGCGGCGCCCAGGAACTCGTAGGCCGGATCGTCCGGCACGGTGAGCTTCGCGGCGTCGAGAACATGGAAGACGGTCTCGTCCGGGTAGCGCCACACGCTGGTGGCGTTCGCATCGGCCTTCGCGACATCGTCGTGGATGAGGAAGCGCCACGCGGCGTCATCGTACTTGGGGCCCATGTCGATGTGTCCGGCCTCCAACACCCGCTGCCCATGCACTATGGCGAGATCGTCGAGGGACTGGTCCAGGTTTGGGTCATCGGTCTCAGCGGCCAACGCGAGGCCCGGGGCGGCAAGCAGCCCGAAGGCGAGCACAGCCGCCAAAACACCGACGGTGCGGGAGGCGGGCGGGGAGGAGGAGTAAGGGCGTGTCATGGGTCCTTCCTGGACGCTTGGATTCATGGCGTGAGGCATTCGCGCAGGCTGTCCGCGTTGAAACGCATCATCTGGACATAGCTGGTCACGGTGTTCGAGAAGGTGTCGCCGTAGATCGGGCACACGCGGATGCCCTGCTCGCCAGCGACCTGGGTCAAGGTGGAGGACCTGGCCGCGAGGTTCGGCTCGAGGAACACAGCCGGCACGCCCAGGGAACGGATGGTCTCAGTGAGCTTGCGCCGGTCGGCCAGGGACGGCTCGGTCGCGGGATTGGGGGTGACAAACCCGGCCACGGTCAAGCCGTAGGCGTGCGCCAGGTAGCCGAACGCATCATGCGTGGTCACCAGGTAGCGGTTGTGTTCCGGGATCTGAGCCAGCGTGTCGCGCACATAGCCGTCGGTGGCTTCGAGTTCAGCCAGGTAGGCGTTCGTGTTCGCGGCGTACTCGCGGGCGTGAGCCGGGTCCGCGCCGATCAGCGTGTCACGGATGAGCTGCACATAGGCCATGGCATTGCGCACGTTCTGCCACAGGTGCGGGTCGATCTCGCCGTGGACGTGCTTGCCCAGCACGGCCTGCGCTAGCTGGTAGACCCGCTCACCAGGCCGGCCCAAGAAGCCGAACTGGGCGCCGGCGGGGACCTCCGCCATCGCCTTGGCCGGGACGTCGATCACCACCTCAGCTGCGGTGTAGGGCTGTTGGGAGTGCTCGCCCCCGCCGCCCGGGTCGTAACGCACCTCAAGTTGCCCGGTGTCCAGGTTCGCTGTCAGGTCCGCGTGCCCTTGGTCAACGATCACGGGGGCGGAGATCCCAGCTGCGGCCGCCGCCTGGGCGGGGGCAATGCCGACGGCGAAGGTGTAGGTGCCTTGGCCCAGATCGATCGGTTTCGAGGTGTCCCCGACCTTGAGCTTCGCCTGCAGCGTCAGCGTGTACACGCCCGGCTCAGTGAACGCCCACGACAAGTGCGTATGGGCATCCGCAGGCAGGCTCATCGTGTCGTCGCGATACCCGTTGGCGGGATCGAACCCGTCCGAAGAGTCGAAGTACACATCCGTGTTCCCGAACGCCCCGGTCAGGTAGGCGTAGACCTCGCCCGGGCCGCTCGCCGCGAGCGCCGACAGCAGCACCTCGGAGGTGCGCGTCGCCCCATACTCCGCGCCCGCGCCCTGGGCACGGAGCCCCAGCCACACAGTGTCGAGGTTCACATTCTCAACCAGCGGGATGATCTCTGCGGCGTACTTGACCGCCTCCTCGGCCAGCGACACATTCACGGCGTCTGCGGCCAGGTTCGCGTCCAGGGTCTTGATGACGGACTGCTCTTCCAGCATCGCATAGTTGGAGAACGCGACATCCGCATAGACCACGTTGCGGGCGTCCCGCAACGTCGGTTCATACGAATGTGGGTCACCATTGTCTGGGACCAGGGACACAACATCAATCAGATCCCCGCCGACGTGGCCGGCGAGGTCTCGGATGATCCCTGTCGTGGCCACCACCTGCAACCGGTCAGAGGTCGCGGCGAGCACCGGCCCCACCGCGCACCCGGACACCGCCAGGGCGCCGCCGACCAGCACCGCGATCCCGGCCGCGCGGCGCCGCTTAGCCTCGATCCACCGATCCTCGCCTACTGCGCCGCACCAGCCAGGCTTAGCCCACCTCATCGCTCACCCTGGCGCTTACGTGGCACCAGCGGGACTGCCGCCGTGTGCTCCTGCGGCTTGGCACGGCATCGGGCTGCGGGCCTGTCCGGCGCGGCGGCGCTGCCCCCTTTGTCGGCTGGTGTCATACGGCGGCCTTTCGGCGGCGACTGCGCCACCACAGCACGGCGCTGCCCGCAGCTCCGGTCATGAGCAGGGCGCCGAGGACCAACAGCAGCGAGGGCACCGGGTCGGCCGGCGCCAGCGCGGTAGGTGGCACGATGCCGTCCGCCGCGACGTCCGAGCCTTGCCCGGGAAGCACCTCGCCGGCTGCGATCGCCGCGTCCGCTGCGGCCTGGTCGGCGGCCTTGAGCGTGCCGACCACATCATCCGAGGCCAGTAGCGCGTTCGAGATGATCCCACAACCCGATCCGTTGCCTGCGGCGGTCGCTGGATCGACATCGCCCACGACTATCACGAGCGTCTCCGTGTCCGAGGAGCTTAGCCCGTTGGCGAGCATCACAGTCTGGGTCATGCTGACGCGGTAGATGCCCTCGGCGCTGAACGCCCAGTTGGCGTGGGCGTGGACGCCCTGCGGGATCTGATAGCTGCCGCCGTTGTTGAACACCATCTGCTGCACCCCGCCGAACGCGCTGGAGAGGTACACCTTCATTGACCCCGGCCCGGCTACCTGGTTGATTGTCCAGGTCACCGGCCCGGTGGTGTTGCCCGCGTTGAGCGCCTCGGTGTTCCAGCCCAGCCAGATCAGGTCGAGGTTCTGGGTCTGCGGCACCTGCCAGACCTGCGAGCCGACCGCCCCGACTGGCCCGTAGCCGGCCGGGATGGTGACCAAGCTGGAGGGCTTGAGCCACAGGATGGTCCCCGATGGTTCCCGGTAGACCTTGGTCCCGGAAGTGTCGTCACCGATCAGCGACTCGAGCTTGCCGCCAACAATCCGCGAGGCGTAGTCCACATGGCCGGCCGAAAGTATCGTCGCCCCGGCCACGCATCCCGTCGCAGCGATGGTCTTCGACGGCGGAGCGCTGTCTCCCGGCGGGTCTGCATCACGCGGGCCCTCCGGGACGGTGCCCTGAACGATCTTCAGGTCATCCCAGCCGAGCAAGGCGCCATCCTGCGTCTTGAGCACTATGCGGTGCGTGCCGATGGCCGCGTTCGCCGGCAGGCGGAAACTGACCGTGTTCTGCGCCTCGACCGTCTCCCAGCCGAGCCAGGCCGGAGTCGAGTGCAGCCAGCCAGACACGTGCTGGCCGGCCTGGCCCTGGGGCAGGTCAAGGCTCACGACCTGGCCCGGTTGGAAGCCGTTCGCGCCGTCGCGGACCTTGACCCCGCCGCGTGCGGCCTCGGTGAGCTGGCCGTCTGGGACCGGGGTGGTGTCCGCCTCCGGTTCGTCGCTGGGCTTTTGGAAGCAGGCGGCCGGGTCGAGGCGCATCACATCCGCCCGGCCCACGGCGACCGCGAGGACAAACTCGTCTGAGACCTTCTGGCCGGTGGCCAGCGTGGTCGAGCGGTCGAACGCCAGGCAGTAATTGCCCTGCGCGCTGAACGCCCAAGACCCGTGCGCGTGGGTGAGCTTGGGGATGGTGAACGAATCCGCGCTGGTGATGCCGTTGCGGGTGGAGAACAGCACGGTCGGCTGCCCGAACGAGCCCGTCTCATACAAGGCGAACTCACCCGGCCCCGAAATGTCGGTCAACGTCCAGTCGACGCCGGTCTTGGTGGCGTCCAGGGCGATCGACTCGGTGGACCAGCCCGGCCACAGCAGCCCCGGCTGCGCGGTCTGCGTCACCTGGTAGAAGGATGCCCCGGCGGCCCCGAGGAAAGACCACTGGCTGCCCGCCGGCACACTCGTCCGCGAGCCTGGCAGGAGTTGCAGCACCGTCTTGGCCGGGTCGCGCCAGGTCGGATCGGAGGACTTGGTGGTGTCCTTCACCCGCGTGCTGAGCGTGCTGCCGTTCACCAGCGAGGCGATGTCGACGTGCCCGTTGTTCAGCACCGTCGCCCCAGCCTGGTTGACTGTCCCGTTGGCCACGTTCCACACCGCGTCCGGCTCCGGTTCCGGTTCCTCGGCCGGATCGTCTTGGCCAGCGGGGTCGCCTTCGTCGCCAGGGTCCTTAGCTGGGACGGCGCTCAGCGAGTCCCACCCGATCAGAGCGCCGTCGCGGTCCTTGACTACCAAGACGTGAGAACCGACCGCCGCATCAGCGGGAAGGCGCACCTGGATCGCCCCGGAGGAGTCAACCTGCGCCCAACCCAACCAGTCGGACGCGTCGAACCACACCGACACCCACTGGTCGGCGCGAGCCTCACCGACTTGAACTGTCACCAGCTGCCCTGCGGTGAAACCATTCCCGCCCTCGAGCACTTGCACGCCGCCCGCGTTGCCGTCGTTCAGGTCACCCAACGGTATTGGGGTTGTGTCGGCTTCGTCGGGTTGACCTTCCGGCTCGGTGAAGCACTTGGCCGGGTCGACGCCGTTGGCGTTCGCCTTGCCCACTGCGAATGCGAGCGTGAAGTCGTCGCTTGCGGGAGTACCGTCAGTCAGCGTCGTGGCGCGCTCGAAAGCCAAGCAGTAAACACCTTCCGCGCTGAATGCCCAGGTGCCATGTGCGTGGGTCAGCTTGGGGATCAGCATGGAGTCGTCTGCGGTGATGCCGTCGCGCGTATTGAACTCGACGACTGCGGCGCCCAGGTTCACAGGATCAGACGTGTAGAGAGTGAACTCGCCCGGCCCGGTGATGTCAGTCAGCGACCAGTGAACGCCTTCTCGAGTCCGATCCTCGGGAATCGACTCGGTCGACCAGCCGGGCCACAGGAGGCCGTCCTGCTGATCCTCTGTCACCTGCCAGACCGGTTCTCCAGGGCGCCCGAGGAACGCGAAGTGTTCGTCGGATGGCACAACGGTCTGCGCATCCGGAAGCAGTTGCAGCACCGTTCGCGCCGGGTCACGCCATGTCGGTTCTGCGGACTCCGTGGTGTCTTTGATCTTCGTTACCAGGCTTGATCCGTCGATCAGGGACGCCACGTCGACATGCCCCTCGTTGAGGATGGTCGCACCGTGCTCGTTGACTGTCCCATTCGGCACATCCCACACCGGGTCGCTCTCGCCGGGGTTCGGCTCCTCATCGTCGCCACCGTCTGCGGGAGGCACGGTGGCCTGCTGCCCCCGGGAACAGGTCGTGAGCCCATCGCGGTTCACATAGTCGCTGCTGGCGGGATCGGTAGATCCCACGACGAAGGTCAGCGTGCTCGCCTGACTATGCTCGCTGCCGTCTGCGACGGTCGCAGACCAGGTCAGCGGTACGCAATAGACCCCGGCTCTGCTGAACTGCCACTGAAGGGAGGTCGTCCGCGTCCCGGGCGCGAGCGTGTAGTTCTTCGCTCCGCTCTCTGCGGAGCTGAGAATCAGGCTGCCAGCGGGGTTCCGACTGTTCGTCACGGTCAGCGTCCCCGGACCGCGAACATCCCCGAGGGTCATCTGCACCGCGGTCTGGGGTGCGAGCGTATCCGATGTGACGCCGGTGGTGTCGATGAACAGGCCGGGTGCCGATGACGAGGTCAGTGCTGTTGTCGGCGCGACGCGGACTGTCCACAGGCCGGAGGCCAGCTGATCATCACTATCGATGATGAGGTCGTCGGGATTGCGGGGCTGAGCAGTGATGCCGCCATCAGTCGAACGCTGTGCGCGCAGGTCAAAAGCGTCCGCGCCTGCGTAGAGTGCCAGCTC
Source organism: Bifidobacteriaceae bacterium (assembly GCA_031278075.1). GTDB lineage: Bacteria > Actinomycetota > Actinomycetes > Actinomycetales > WQXJ01 > JAIRTF01. The sequence continues at coordinate 8,670 of JAITLE010000127.1, forward strand.
AACGTCGCCGTCGGTGAGACGTTCCGGGTCTGTCGTCTCGACCGCACCTGGTGTCTTGCTGTCGGGCTCCGGCCAGCTGATGTCCTGCCGTTCGCAGGGTTGCACGTCGGTGGCGTCGATGTCGCCGACCACCATTGTGAGCACACCGCTCGTCGTGGACCAATGCCCGTCCGCGAGGCGGGCGGTAGCTGACAGGCTCAGGCAGTAGACGCCCTGTTTCGTGAACGCCCACATCGGGTGCGCGTGCATGTTCACGCCCAGCTCGGTCGATTGGGGCAATCCGCGCCGGGAGCTGAAGTACAGGTTTCCTGCCGCGGTTGGCGCGCTCTGGGATCCCATGACCACGACCTCTGCGTCGTCGGGCTGCCGGACACCGTCGACCGCGTAGTCGTTGAGCGTGAGCGTGATGGGCGACGCGATCTGCGCGGCACTCAGTGACTCCGTGTTCACTCCGGGCCACACCCAGTTCTCGGCGCCTCCGGCTTTCGGGAAGAACCAGTACGGTGTTCCCACCGGACCGATGGCCGTCAGATCCTCCCTATCAGTCGGTTCAGGAACCGTCTGCACGGGTGGCGTGCGTGCCAGGATCACATCGGAGAACGCCAGGTCACGGCCTCCAAAGCCGACCGCAAGAGCCAGCTCATTGTCTTCCAGGTTCACGCGGACATCGGTGTGCCCCGAGGTGATCTCCGTGATCACCGGGTCGGTCTCGCCGGGTTCCGGTTCCTCGCCCCCGTCGGTGTCTTGTGCGCAGTTGGTGGGGTGTTCGGGGAGGTCGCCGACATAGAACGTGTAGACCGTGGAGGCGGACACGTTCCCGTTGGCCTTCGAGGACACCGACTGGTTGATGCTGACGCAGTACCGGCCCTCCTCGGTGAACGTCCACCCCAGGTACGCAGCTTTGTTCGCCGCGTAGAACAGCATCGGCTCCATCGACCCGAGTGCAGAGCTATCCCACAGTGTGGACGGAGACGAATCGGTGTACGGCGTGCCCTCCACCGTCACCACGCCATCGGCTCCCGTGACCTTGGCGAGCCGGGCCTCCCCACCCGCAAGGGCGCCCCCCGGGCGGGGCCCGAAGTCCCGGAAGAACGGACGATTCATCCCGCCGGGCGCGATCGCCGTATCCACACCGAGCAGCAGCCGCGCCGCGTCCCCGATCGTGTAGTCCGTGGCGTTGGCGACCGCAGACGGCGTCGACCACACGCCGCGTTCCGCGTCATGCTCCGCCTCGCCCAAGTGGATCACGGTGTCTTCCGCAGAATGAAACACCTGGTTCGCATAGACCGGGTCGGTCTTGTCGATCAGCCCACCCGCCGCAGTGTCGAACGTACCCTCGGCCGCCTCCTGGCTCGCCGACACCTGCAGCGTCATCGCCACATTCCCCGCCGACAACACCGTCTGGTCTTTTTCGGCCTCGCTGAACACCGCGGTCTCATCGGATGTTGTGGCATCGGTCGGGACGCTTTCCGCGCGCGATTTCTCTGCTTTCGCAAGGTCCTCTGCCGCCTCGGAGGTGTCCGCGTTGGTCGACTCTCGTACGCCGTCTGCGATGCGGAGCTCGCTCACCTCGGACTCCGATGCTCGGAAGTCGGTCACCCATGTCGGGACGAACGCCGCGGTGATCCGGTGCGTGCCGACAGCAAGCTCAGCTACCTCGAACTCAGCATGGGCTACCTCATCGCCCTCACTCAGGAGCGTATGACCGAGGAGAGTATCGCCGTCGTAGAACTCAACAGCGCCCTGGGCCGTTCCAGGAGTCACAGCGGCAGAAACACGAACCGGGTCCCCGGCCGCCACTTCGTCGGGAACAGTTAAGGTTGTCGTCGTGGCAAGGCCCAATTCGCCGACGTCAACCAGGTAGGTGACCGGCTGTGAAACGAGGCGCCTGGTTGAGATGTCGGCTGTCGAGGAGACGGGCACCGTGAGGGTGAACTGAAGCCCGTAGCGACCGGGAGTGTCGAACTGCCAGCTGGTCTGCAGTTCCTCCCCGACCGGAATGGCGATGGAGCGCGGTTCCTCGGCCCGTGATCCCAGTACGACAACGGACGTCTCGGAGATCGACACGGTGCCGTTCTCAGGGGTAACCACGTCAACGATGGCGAGAGTGAGATCGCCGGCCAGCTCATAGCCCTCGGGAAGCCGCAAGTTGCTGGTGTTGATCGTGACGTCCGCGCTCGTGGCGTCGGCGAGATGGAAGATGACGGCTTCTGGATCGAGGCTCTCGCCTCCGCCGGATACCGTCACAGCCTCGAGGATGGACGAGTCGACATCGTAACGGACGTCGATAGCCGTGGATCCTTGCAGGTTTGTGACCGGCTTGGCCTGCGAGCGGGGCGCAGGCTCGGGGGTCTCGGCGGCCTGCGCGGGAGGCACGCTCGTGACACCGGATAGGA
>JAITLE010000176.1 GCA_031278075.1 Bifidobacteriaceae bacterium
GCGGGGGCGTCCACGCCGCTCATGGTCAACAGGTCAGAGTCCGACAGGTCGGCGTCGGGGTGCATCAAGGTCGCGGCGGCGGTTTCGCGCGCCAACAGGCCCTGGATCGCCCAGTCCGCTATCCGCTCCGCCTCCGAGCGGCCGATCACGCTCGCCCAGGCGTCGACTTGGCCCCGCAGGACGCCCGATGCCGCCCGCGTCGCCCTCAGCCGCACCCGCGCCTCCGAGGCGTCGTCTTCCCGCGCCTCGTCGCTGCTGGAGATCTTCAACGAACTGATCAGCCGCGGCAGCGTCAAACCTTGGATCAGCAAGGTCCCGATGGCGACCATATACGCCGCGAGCTGGACCGTCGCGCGTTCCGCGAACGGCGTGCCGTTCACCGAGACGGGGATTGCGGCGGCGGCGGCCAAGGTGACGACGCCGCGCATCCCCGCCCAGGATGTGACCAGCAGCTCGCGCGCGGTGAGCGGCGTGTAGGGGGCGCGCCGCGCGCGCCGCCGCACCCACTTGGAGCGGACCAACAGCTCTGTGGCGTAGATGTAGACGGGGCGGATCGCCAACGCGGTCAGGAGCACCGCGAGGCTCAGCCAGATCGCCAGCGTGAGGGACTGATCCGACTTGTCGACCTCCAGGATGACCCACCTGAGTTGCAAACCGATCAGCGCGAACGTGAACGATTCCAGCATCAGGTCCACGGACGCCCAGATCGGCTCCTCATGGAGGCGTGTCGCCACGGTGGTCCTGGGCGAAGCCTGGCCGATGAAGAATCCTGCCGCGACCACCGCGAGGACACCCGACCCCTGGTATTCCTCTGCGATCCAATAGGCGACGAACGGCAGCATCAACCCGATCACAGTGTCGACCGTCGGGTCGCGCAGCCCCGATCGCGCCAACTGGGCCACGTAGGCTAGCGCCAGCCCCACCGCGACTCCCACGACCAGCGCCAGCGTGAACACCACGAGCCCTTGGCTGAGGGAGGAACCCGTGGCGTAGACCGCCGCCAGCGTCAGCCGGTAGAGGGTCAGGGATGTCGCATCGTTGATCAGGGACTCGCCACCGAGCAACGTCATCACCCGGCGCGGCAGTCCGAGGCGCCGGCCGACCGCGCTCGCGGCGACGGCGTCCGGCGGCGCCACCACCGCCCCCAGGAGCAGGGCCGCTGGCAGCGGCAGCCGCGGGTCCACCATGTGGGCGACCAGCCCCACGCCGAGCGTCGTGACGATCACCAGCCCCACGCCGAGGCGGGCGATCGGCTGGATCGCGGCCCGGAAATCCTGGTAAGAACTGGACAGCGCCGCCGAGTACAGCAGCGGCGGGAGGATGATGCCGAGGATCAGCTCCGGGCCGACCTCGACTTGCACCAGCCCCGGCATGAACGATGCCGCCAAGCCGACCGCCAGCACCACCAGCGGCGCGTTCCAGCCGATCCGGCGGGCGAAGGCGGTCACCGCCAGCGCGGCGAGGAGCACAGTGACGAGCGTGAACTCATTCATCCTGCGGCTCCGGCGGTCTCATGGCGCTGCGAGGTCACCCGTCGTCAGATGGACTGTCTGAGGGTTCGTTCGAGGCCTCGCCAGTCGGCTCTTGCGACGGTTCGGATGAAACCTCGTCGGTTGGTTCGCCCGTCGGCTCGTCGGTTGGCTCGCCTGTTGGTTCGCCTGTTGGTTCGTCGGCTGGTTCGTCGGTCGAGCTGTCGCTGGGATCGCTTACGACCGGGTCGTTCGCCACCACGGCGACGATGTCGATCACGATCGCGTCCGCGAAATATGAGCCCTCCTTGCCGGGCGTCACCACCAAGACGCGGCTCCCGACTGGAACCCCGACGAGGAGGCTCCACGCCGTCAGCTGGGAGCCGTCGCCGTACGGATCCGCGGTCAGGTAAACAGCTTCCGGCCCGCGGCCGGCGGTCCATGTGTCGCCGTCCGTCTGACCGGCCCATGTGGTCGCGGAGTAGTGCACGAGCGCTTGCTGTCCGTCCTCGAGCACGGGACCTGTGCCCGTGGCGATGACGGTGGCGGAGATCTCTGTGGGCGGTTCGGCACTGCTCGGCACCACAACCGTGGCCGGGCCGCCCAATGGCCCGTTGATCTGCGGACCGACCTGGGCGCCGGTCGGCGTGGCGTCAGCTTGCGCCTGGAGGTCCTTCGGGAACTGCTCGAGGATGTCGACGACGACGACGACGGTCGAACTCTCGTCCAGACCGAGCGCTGAGGCCAACGATCCGACCGATGGCGGGATGACGCCCATGACGCGCGATCCGACGTTTTGGCCCACGATCACGCGGGAAAGACCGACCAATGTCGAGGAGACATCGGACCGGACAGGCATGACCAGCGGCTCGCCCTGGGTGAACGTGTTGAGGTAGAGACTGGGTTCCGTCTCGCCCCAGGCCCAGGCCACCGCTCGGACGGCGACTATGTTCTCGGCCTCGACCGCCGGTCCGGCGCCTTCCATGCCTGGCTGCACTTGCACCTGGAGCGTGCTCGGCGGGTCGATGTACGGGGAAGGCTCTTCGGTGGCTTCTGCGGTCGGCTCGTCGGTCGCTCCGTCGGTCGCCTCGTCAGCAGGGGTCTCGGTCGCCTCGTCAGCAGGGGCTTCGGTCGCCTCGGCGGCGGGGGTCGTGTCGGTCGCCTCGTCGGTGGCTTCGCCTGCCTCGTCGATCGACTCGGCGCTGGCGCCGCCAGTGGCCCCGTCGGCGGACTCGGCCCCGTCGCCGGCATCGGCGGCATCGCCGGTCTCGTCGCCGGTCTCGTCGCCGGTATCGGTGGCATCGCCGGTCTCGTCGCCGGTCTCGGTCTCATCCGTGGCGCTCGGCGAAGGGCTGGGCGGGATGGTCGCCCCCGGTTTCAGCGGAAACGCGATGGTCGGCAGTTCGCCGTAGGCGCCCTCAAGCGTGGGCAGCTCGTCCGCGGGGACGGTGACGCCGCCCTTTACCAAGGGTGCGGTCGCGCCGTCGTCGCCGCCCGAGCACCCGACCAGGCTGAGGGCAGCGACCAGGGTCGCAGCGGTTGCTTTCACTACTGAGCGCACGTCTACTCCAGGCAGGTTCTAGTCGGTGGGACGCAGGACATCATCCCACACCGCCATGTCGACTGCGGCGAAATGGAGCACCCACGCGGCGAGACGGGTCGTTCATGGCGGCGCAGTGGCGCGGCGCGCCGCGGCCCAAGCGTCTCTGTTGGTCAACAGCGGACTCACCGGCCAGACCAGCGGGAACCCACGCAAGCGGGAACGTGCTCACCCCGGCGCTGACACCCGCGGTCAAGCCTGTTTTCAGGAGCGCCATGGAGAACCATAGAAGTGTGGACTTCGTCGCGCCCACTGACGATGGCCACCAACACCCACCCGGGCCGGCGCCCACGGGGCGGGAACGAGCACAGGACCCTGACCTGTGAGGACACGCCCCAACAGGGTCTCGGGCGCAGGCGCGCGCCGCGGCGCGGGCACGTGGGTCTGCGACTTCTCGCGCCGCGGCGCGAGAAGTGTTGGGCTCGTCACACTCGCCCGGCCGACGGCGGCGCCATCGACCCCGCTGAGCGCCCGAGGCGACCGTAATTCCACGAATCCCGCAGTCAGCTACGCCGAAAATGTGATCTGCGTCACATATTCGGCCCACGGGGCCGCGAAATTGACGCTGGCGCCTCCGGGCCTTTGTGCGGATACCCGCAGACCGATATCGTTTAGGGACGCTCAGCGGCATCAATGGAGGCGAACTCGGGGATGAAGGCCCTCATAGCGGTGGCATCGCGGCACGGATCCACTATCGAACTGGGTCGCCGCTTGGGCGCCGTGCTGGGTGAGCGTGGCCTGGACGTCCGCGTCTCCCCGGCTGAAAAAGTGGAATCACTGAACGGATACTCGGTCGTGGTCCTCGGCTCCGCGGTGTACGCCAGTAAGATGCTGCCCACGATGACGGCGCTCGCCTATCGCTGGCGCGACCAGTTGGCGCGCCGGGCCACATATTTGTTTTGTTCGGGTCCGGTCGACGCGCCGGATCCATCCGCCGCGCCGTTGCCGCACGACGCCCGTCAGTTGGTCCGCATTTCCGGCATCCGTGACGCCCGGATGTTCGGCGGCGCCGTGTTCTTCGACCGCCTGCGCCCCACCGAGCGGGCCTCCATGCGCATGTGGGGCACCAATCCGGGCGACTACCGCGATTGGGACCGCGTCGTCGAGTGGGGCGAGCAGATCGCCGATGACGTGCTCGGGCGGGTCTGACCATTCCTACACTTCTCTCGCCGGAG
>JAITLE010000224.1 GCA_031278075.1 Bifidobacteriaceae bacterium
CCCGTCAACCCGTCCGGGAAACGTTTCCGCAGGTCAGCGGCTCACGCTGGTTCTGGCCCCCTGAACCCCCATCCGGGCGGGTGTCACCATTCCTACACTTCTCCCGCCAGAGACGAGAAGTGTAGACTTCCGCGACCCACGCCCCGGCCCGCGCCGTCACAGTGAACCCGCCCGGGACGCGTATCCGCAGGTCAGGGGCTCACGCTGGTTCCGGTCCCCTGAACCCCCATCCGAGCGGGCGTCACCATTCCTACACTTCTCCCGCCAGAGACGAGAAGTGTAGAGTTCCGCGACCCACGCCCCGGCCCGCGCCGCGGCCGGAGCTCAGCCCTGGACCCCGCCCATCGGTGTTTCCCTGGGCTGAAGAACCCGCGTCGGCTCGAACCCTCGGAACGCTGGTCCGGGCGCCTGCGTCGATTCGGACCCAGGTCTAAAGACCTATATCATGGGGGAGCGGGCGCACCCGCAGGGGGCTCGGGGATGGCCAGCGCAGGTCCTAGCCGCAGCCGGGCGGGGCGTCGACGAAGTGCAGTCGAGCGTCGGACAGGCGAGGAGCAGGCATGGGCCGGATCAAGAGCGGAGAATTCCGCGGCAAAACGATGAGCGCGGAGCAAGCGGCGACCTTCATCGTCGACGGGATGAACGTCGGGTTCTCCGGGTTCACGGGCTCCGGCTACCCGAAGGCCGTGCCCGGCGCCCTCGCGGCCCAGATCAAACAAGCCCACAAGGCTGGCCTCCCGTTCAAGATCGGCGTGTTCACAGGCGCGTCCACGGCCCCGGAGATGGACGGCGTGCTCGCCGAAGTGGACGGCATCGGCTGGCGGATGCCGTACCAGTCGGACCCGGTCCTGCGGCGCAAGATCAACGAAGGCGTCACCGACTACTGCGACATCCACCTGGGCTTGTCGGGCCCGCTGACCGCCTCGGGCTTCCTCGGCCAGCTCGACGTGGCGGTGATCGAGATCACCGCGATCACCGAAGACGGCGAGTTGGTCCCATCTTCCTCCCTGGGCAACAACCTCCTGTGGATCGAGACCGCCCGGAACGTGATCCTCGAAGTCAACCACTGGCAGTCAGCCGACCTGCTCGGCATGCATGACGTCTACTACCAGCCGGTCCTCCCGCCGCACCGCATCCCGATCCCGATCACCGCGCCCGGCGACCGGATCGGCGTCAAGACCCTGAGAGTGGACCCGGCGAAAGTCGTCGCGGTGGTGGAGACCGACGCGCCCGACAGGAACACCCCGTTCAAACCCCTCGACGACCAGTCGAAGCTGATCGCCGCGCACCTCCTCGACTTCCTGCGGCACGAGGTCGCGGCGGGGCGCCTGCCGCGGGGCCTCCTGCCGCTCCAATCCGGGGTCGGGAACATCGCCAACGCGGTGCTCGCGGGGCTGCTGGACGGCCCGTTCGACCAGATCACGTCCTACACGGAGGTGATCCAAGACGGCATGGTCGATCTGCTCGACTCCGGGAAGATGACGGTCGCGTCCGCGACGGCGTTCTCGTTGAGCCCGCAGTACGCCGAGAAATTGAACGACGATGCCGCCGAGTACGCCAAGCGGATCGTCTTGCGCCCGCAGAACATATCGAACAACCCGGAGGTGATCCGCCGCCTCGGCGTGATCGCGTGCAACGGGCTGATCGAGGCCGACATCTACGGCAACGTCAATTCGACCCACATCATGGGATCACGCATGCAGAACGGGCTCGGCGGCTCAGGCGATTTCACGCGCAACGCCTATATCTCCTCGTTCGTCACGCCCTCTGTCGCGAAAGGCGGCGCGATATCTTGTGTTGTGCCCATGGTCTCGCACGTCGACCACACGGAGCATGACGTCCAGGTCGTCATAACCGAACAGGGGCTCGCCGACTTGCGCGGCCTCGCGCCGCGCAAACGCGCCCGCCAGATCATCGACAAATGCGCCCATCCCGATTTCAGGCCCGGCCTCGAGGAGTACTTCGAGCGTGCGCGAAGAGTCGCGGCCGCGCAGCACACGCCGCACGATCTACGGGAGGCCCTCGGCTGGCACGTCAGGTACTTGGAGACGGGTTCGATGAAGCCCTGACCGACCACCCTGTGTCCGTCGGCTGGACGGGTGCGGGGGCGGTCGGCATCGTGCGCCCGGCAAGACTTAGCGTGGGTGGCATGACAAGCTACGAACCAAGAGATCCGGCCACCGACCGACTGCTGGCGCCCGGGAACGCCGCCCTGGTGATCATCGACTACCAGCAGGTGCAACTCGACTCGCTGCAATCTCATCCCCGTGAGCAGATCATCGAGAAAGTGGTGTGGCTGGCGCAGACGGGAATCGACTTCGGGTTGCCGATCGTGCTCAGCACGGTCAACGTGGCGACCGGGCGGAACGGCGACACCATTCCGCGGCTGAAATCCGTGCTCCAAGGGATCGCCTCCTATGACCGGACCGCGATCAACGCGTGGGAGGACCAGCAGTTCCGCGATGCCGTCAAGTCCACCGGGCGGAAGAAGCTGATCCTGGCCGCGCTGTGGACGGAGGCGTGCCTGACGTTCCCGACCTTGGACGCGATCGCGGAAGGGTTCGAGATCTACCCCGTGGTCGACGCGGTGGCAGGCACCTCGCTCGACGCGCACAACGCCGCGTTGCGGCGCGTCGAACAGGCGGGCGCACACCCGACGTCGGTCACGCAGATCATCTGCGAGCTGCAACGCGACTGGAACCGTGGCGCCACGGTCAAGGCGTTCCTGCGCGACCTGTTCGCCTCACACGCCTTCCCGCAGTACTGAGCCGCGGAAGCGCACGTTAAGGTGAGTTCATGACAATTCCGAACTTCGTCTTGAACTCCGGCCACTCGATCCCGGCGCTGGGTCTCGGGACCTACAAGATGCCCCCAGCGGTCACCGCGGACATGGTCGACCAAGCTCTGCGCCTCGGTTATCGGCACATCGACACGGCCACCCTGTACGCCAACGAGGCGGAAGTCGGCGAGGGCCTGCGTCGCTCCAAGACGCCGCGCGAAGAGGTGTTCATCACCACCAAGCTGTGGAATGACTCACATCGCCGCGACGACGCGCTCCGCGCGTTCGACCGGTCCCTGACCCTGCTGGGCCTCGACTATGTGGACCTCTACCTGATCCATTGGCCGGTGCCGTCGGAGGGCCGCGCGGTGGAGGCGTGGCGCGCCCTGATCGAGATCGCCCAAACCGGGCGGGCGCTGTCCATCGGCGTGTCGAACTTCCGGGCGGAAGACCTCATGGCGGTGGTCGACGCGACCGGGGTGGCGCCAGCCGTCAACCAGGTGGAGCTTCACCCGCAGTTCCAGCAGCGGGACTTGAGGGCGCTGCACGCGGAGCTCGGGATCCTGACGGAGGCGTGGAGTCCGTTGGGGCGCGGGGGCGACCTCGCCAACGAGACCGTCCGGGCTGTCGCCTACGAGGTGGGGCGCACACCGGCTCAAACGGTGATCCGCTGGCTGATCCAACTCGAGGTGGTGGTTTTCCCTAAGACCTTGAGCCATGACCGGCTCGCGGAGAACCTCGCCGTCGACGATTTCGAGTTGACGCCGGAACAGATGGAGCGGCTGAACTCCATCCGCGACGTGGGGCGGGTCGGTTCCGCCCCCGGCGATCTCTGACTCGCGGTCACATCACGCGGGCGTCCGCTCCGTGGACCACTTGTCCCAAAGCGTGAGATTGAATGTAAACTGCCGGCGCGGCGTCGCGCGTCTCCGGCTCACGCCGCACCGGTTCAGCCCAATTCGAGAGGTGCCCGATTATGACAACTCGCGTTCGTTTCACCACACTGGCGGCGCTGGCCGCCATCGCCTCACTTGGCCTGGTCGCGTGCGGCGCCGAGCCCGGCGAATCCCCGAGCGATACCAGCAAGTCGGAGGACTCGGCGAGCACGGCGACAGACTCCTCGACCGACACCCCCGAGCCTGAGACCTACGAGATCGCAATCACACAGTTCCTGGAGCACCCGTCGCTCGACGCGATAACCCAGGGATTCAAGGACGCTCTGGAAGAGAAGGGCGTCAAAGTGAATTACTCCTACGAAAGCGCCAGCGGCGACCAAGCCAACACCCAAACCATCGCGGGCCAGTTCGCGGCAGACCCCGGCCTCGACTTGATCGTCGCCGTCGCCACTCCGTCAGCTCAGGCCATGGTCAACGCGGTGACGGACCGTCCGGTGCTGTTCGCCGGCATCACCGACCCGGTCTCGGCCGGTCTCGTGCCTAGCTGGGAGGCGTCCCGCACCAACGTGACAGGCACCTCCGACCTCAACCCCGAGGGCCGCCCGGCGGCCCTGGTCGTGGAGATCATGGGCCAGGGCGACGTCAAGACGATCGGCTTCCCGTACTCCCTCGGCGAGAAGAACTCCGAAGTGCAGTTGGAGGCGCTGATCGCCGAGGCGACCCCCCTTGGGATCACGGTCAAGGACGCCGGGATCGCGGCCTCCTCTGAGCTCGCGACCGGCTTGGAGTCCCTGACGGGTGTCGACGCGATCTTCGTCGGCACCGACAACGCCGTGGTCACCGGCATGGAGCAGGTGGTCGCCTTCTGCCAAGAGCACCAGATCCCGCTGTTCGTCGCGGACACCGCATCGGTCGCGCGCGGCGCGGTCGCGAGCCGCGGCATCGACTATTACGAGCTCGGCAAGCGCACCGGCGATATGGCTTACGAGATCCTCGTCAACGGGGTCTCGCCTGGCGCGATCCCGCCCTTGCAGGTGACGGACACGCAAATCGTGGCCAACCCCGACGCGGCGGCCTCGTTCGGCATCACGATCCCCGCATCCGCGCTCGAGGGCGCTGAGATAGTGACGGCGGAGTAGGGTCTGAAGCCATGGCCCGTCCCCGCCCGCTTTCCGGGTTCCCCGAGTGGCTGCCGCAGGGGCGGGCCGTGGAGCGGCATGTGCTGGCGACCCTGACCAGGGTGTTCGAGCTGCACGGGTTCGTCGAGATCGAGACCCGCGCGGTTGAGCCGTTGGATCAGCTCCTGCGCAAGGGAGAGACCTCGAAGGAGGTCTATGTGCTGCGCCGGCTGCAGGACATGGACCAGGCCGGCGCGCAGCCCCTTGGGTTGCACTTCGACCTGACGGTGCCGCTCGCCCGCTATGTCCTGCAGAACGCCGGCCAGCTCGACTTCCCGTTCAAGCGTTTCCAGATCCAGAAGGTGTGGCGCGGGGAGCGACCCCAGGCGGGACGTTTCCGCGAGTTCGCCCAGGCTGACATCGACGTGATCGGCCGGGGCGAGCTCGCGTTCCACCACGAGCTGGAGCTGCCGCTGGTCATGGCCGAGGCCCTGGCCGCGTTGGATGTGGGGCGCTTCAAGGTGTTGGCCAACAACCGCAAGTTGGCGCAGGGGTTCGCGGTCGGCATCGGCGTCCAAGACTTGGATGTGGCGTTGCGCTGGATCGACAAACTCGACAAGATCGGCGCCGAGGCGGCCCGCGTCGGCCTGATCGCGGACGGCGTCGAGGCCGAGCAGGCGGATCTGCTGTTGCGCTTCGCCGGGATCTCCACCGACGATGCCGACCGGCTGGCCGCCGCTGTCGGCGCCCTGGCGGCGGAGGCCCGCGTCGCGCGGGCGGTGCTGGAGGAGGGTTTGGGGGAGCTGGTCGAACTCTTGCGGCTCGCCGGCGAGCGGCTGCCCGGCGTGGTCGTGGCTGATCTCAAAATTGTCCGTGGCCTCGACTATTACACGGGCTCCGTGTATGAGACGGTGTGGCTGGGACACGAGTCGCTCGGTTCGGTGTGCTCCGGCGGACGGTACGACTCCCTGGCCAGCGACGGCGCCTCGACCTATCCGGGCGTCGGCCTGTCGATCGGGGTGACGCGCCTGGTCAGCCGAATTTTGGCGGAGGGCCTGCTGGCGCCCACGCGCCGGTCGCCGGCGGCGGCGCTGGTGGCCGTCGCCGACGAATCCCGCAGGCCCGCCGCCAACCGGGTCGCCGCGGCGCTGCGCGCGCGCGGCATCCCGACCGAGGTGGCGCCGGCGGCCGGGAAATATCGCAAGCAGATCAAATACGCCGACGAACGCGGGATTCCGCACGTCTGGTTCCCGGCTGACGGGGAAGCTGAACCGGACGGAATCGTGCGGCGGGAACTGCTGGGAGAGGTCAAAGACCTCCGCACCCGCGACCAAACCCCGGCGGACGCGGCGACATGGCGGCCGCCGGACGAGGATCTGGCGGTGCGGGTCGTCCGGCCGGCGCCGAGCAACGGTTAGGATCTCTGCCTGTGCTGCGGACACATCAGGCGGGCGCGCTGCGCCCCGAGAACATTGGACAGAGCGTCACGTTGGCGGGCTGGGTCGCGTCGCGGCGGGACCACGGCGGGGTCGCGTTTGTGGACCTGAGGGACTCCTCGGGCGTGGCGCAGGTGGTGGTGCACGACGAGGCGGTGGCGCACGCGCTGCGGTCCGAATACGTGCTGCGAGTGCGCGGCGAGGTGCGGCGGCGGCCGGAGGGCAACGACAACCCAGAGCTGGCGACCGGCGATGTCGAGGTGGTGGCCGAGGATGTGCTGGTGCTGAACCCGTCCGCTCCGCTGCCGTTCCCGATCGAAGGGACGGCCCAGGTCGGCGAGGAGACCCGGCTGAAGTACCGCTACCTCGATCTGAGGCGGGCGGGACCGGCGGCCGCGCTCCGACTGCGGTCGGAGGTGTCGCGGGTGACGCGGGAAGTGTTGCACGGGCGCGGGTTCGTCGAGATCGAGACACCGACCCTGACGCGTTCCACACCGGAAGGCGCACGCGACTTCCTGGTGCCGGCGAGGTTGGCGCCCGGGAAGTGGTACGCCCTGCCGCAATCGCCGCAGCTGTTCAAGCAACTGTTGATGGTCGCCGGGATGGAACGCTACTACAAGATCGCGCGCTGCTACCGCGACGAGGATTTCCGAGCCGACCGCCAACCTGAATTCACGCAGCTCGACGTGGAGATGTCGTTTGTCGACCAAGATGACGTGATCGCTGTCGCCGAAGCGGTGTTGCGGGCGATTTGGCGGCTGATCGGGCACGAGATAGGGGAGATCCCGCGGCTGAGTTACGCCGAGGCGATGCGCCGCTACGGCTCCGACAAGCCCGATCTACGCTACGGGTTGGAATTGGTGGAGTTGGCGGACTATTTCGCGGCCACGCCGTTCCGTGTGTTCCAGGCGCCGTACGTCGGGGCGTTGGTGATGCCCGGCGGCGCGGCGCAGCCGAGGCGCGCCTTCGACGCGTGGCAGGACTGGGCGAGACAGCGCGGCGCGAAGGGGCTCGCATACGTGACGGTCCAGCCCGACGGGGCGTTGGGCGGCCCGGTGGCGAAGAACCTGTCCGATGCCGAGCGGTCGGGTTTGGCTGAGGCCGTCGGCGCCGCTCCCGGCGACGCGGTGTTCTTCGCGGCGGGCGCGGCGAGCCCGTCCCGGGCGCTGTTGGCCCAGGCCCGCGCCGAGATCGCGCGCCGGCTCGGCTTGGCGCGGGCGGGGGAGTGGTCCTTCGTCTGGGTGGTGGACGCGCCGCTGTTCAAGCCCGTGGGCGAGGACGACGACGTCGCGGTGGGCGCCGGGTCGTGGACCGCGGTGCACCACGCGTTCACCAGCCCGAGGCCCGAATGGGTGGAACGCTTCGAGGAGGATCCGGGCGCGGCGCTCGCGTATGCGTATGACATAGTCTGCAACGGCAACGAGATCGGTGGCGGATCCATCCGTATCCACCGCGCCGACGTGCAACAACGCGTCTTCGCGGTGATGGGCATAGGCGCGGGTGAGGCTGAAGAGAAGTTCGGGTTCCTGCTCGACGCGTTCCGCTACGGCGCCCCGCCGCACGGCGGGATCGCGATGGGATGGGACCGGATCGTGGCGCTGCTCGCCGGCGCTGAATCCATCCGTGAGGTCATCGCGTTCCCGAAGTCCGGGGGCGGGTTCGACCCGCTGACGGGGGCTCCAGCGCCGATCACCGCCGCCCAGCGCAAAGAGGCCGGGGTGGACTTCCGGGCCAAAGAGACGTCCGGCCCAGTCGCGTAGCCGCGACTGGGCCGAACCTAGGAGACCCGGATCGGGTTACCTGACGACGGTCAACGCGGGCGCCGTGCCCGAGATGACCAACCCTTGGTAGGTCAGCGTCTGCTTGAGTTCGATCACGTTGCCGGCCTTTTCTGCGCTGGGCAGCTTGTAGGAGGATGCGGTCGAGATCAGCGTCCCGTTGCGGGTCCAGCGGCGGGTGACCGTGGGCCAGCCCTCCGGAGAGACCGCTTTGAGGGTGGAGCCCGGTGTCGCCGTCCCGTCGATCGGCGCGGCCAACGCGGACGGGTCGAAGACCTCGACGCTGGCTGTCGCCGTGACGCCGCCGAAGGCGCCGGTGATGACGCAGGTGCGGCGTGACGGCGCCTGGCCGGTGGTGAAGGCGCAACCCTCATCCAACGAATAGGCGTACGTGGTCCCGGTGGCGGCATCGGGCAGCACATTGCCGTACGCGTCCTTGGCCACCGCTGTGACGACGGCGCCGCCGGCGTTGGTGATCGCCTTGGCGGCCGGCGTGAGGGTGAGGCTCGCGGCCGCGCCCAGCGCCACCGTCAACTCCGGCGAGGTGCCCGAGATGGTCAGGCCGTTGTAGCTCAACGTGCTGGTCAGGGCGATCACGTTGCCAACCGCCTCAGACTTGGACAGCGTGTGGCTCGACGCGATCGAGAACTGCTTGCCGTTGCGGGTCCAACTGCGCTTCAGGGTGGGCCAACCCTCGGGCGAGGCCGCGGTCAGCTTGGCGCCGGGAATGGCCTCGCCGACGATCGGCGCGGTCAAGGCTGACGGGTCGAACACGTCGACGCTGGCTGTGGCGGTGACGCCGCCCAAGGCGCCGGTGATGACGCAAGTGCGCCGCGAGGGCTCCTCCCCGGTCGGGAAGGAGCACCCATCACCCAGGGAATAGCTGTAGGCGACGTAGTCGGCGGCGTCGGGGATGACATTGCCGCGCGCGTCCTTCGCCACCACGGTGACTGCCGCGCCGCCCGCGTTGGTGATCGCCTTGGCGACCGGTGTGAGCTTGAGCGAGGCGGGCGCCCCGACTCCGACCACCGCCTCGGGCGAGGAACCCGAGATGGTCAGGTCTTCGTAGCTGAGCGTTTGCACCAGCACGATCACGTTGCCGAGCTTCTCCGTGCTGGGCAGCTTGTACGAGGCGGCCGTGGAGAACTTCTTGTCGTTGCGCAGCCAGCTCCGCTTCACGGTGGGCCAACCCTCGGGCGTCGCCGCTGTGATCGTCCCACCCGGGATGACTTCGCCGCCGATCGGGGCCTCAAGCGCTGACGGGTCGAACACCTCGACCGATGTGGACGCGGTCAAGTCGTTGTATTCGGCGGTGATCACGCAGGTGCGCCGCGAAGGCGCTTGGCCGGTCGGGAACTGGCAGGAGTCGCCCAACGAGTAGGTGACCGTCGCGGCGAGGGGCGCGGCTGGCAAGATGCCGCCGTATTCGTCCCGTGCCTCAATCGTCAGGTTGACGGTGTCGGTGTTGGTGATCGCCTTGCGGTCGGCTGCGACGGTGAGCGTCGGCGCCTTCGGGCCGGTGTCGGTCTTGCCCTTGCACAAGCCCCACCAGTCGATGTTGCGTACCCAGTTGACCAGGGCGTTCGCGCCGTCCCGGGCGACCCGTCGGATGATGTCCCAGAACGATTCGTCCGGGGTGCCGGGAGTGACAACCCAAGGGAGCTTCGCCAGCGCCGCGTTGAGCTTGTCCTGGGCGGTGGCGCGCAGGGCCGCGCGGACGTCGCCGCCGATGGCGTCCCAGCTGTCGGCGGGGTCAAGCGTCACGCTGACGCCGATGCAGTCCAGCGCGTCTTCCAGCGCGTCCAAGAGCTTCACCTTGAAGGCCAAGATGGCTGCGGCGACGCGCTCCTGGATCTCATCTTGGAGGGCCCGGGTTCCGGCGTCGATCAGCAGCGAAGCATAATCGAGGTTCGACAGCCCGGCGGCGATCGAATCGACCTTCGAGCCGGCGTTGATGTAAGCCGTGCCGGAGGCGAGGGCGCCGACCGTCGTGGAATTCCAACCGTTGACCTGGATCTCTTTGGGCGTGTCGTTGACGTTGACGAACAGGACTCGCCTCTGGTTCCAGGCGGTCACGCTGTAGTCGTAGTACGAGGTGTTCACGCCCACGCCCAAGGCGTAAAGCGGTGAGCCGAGTTCGCTCTTGACCAGGGTCGACGCGGTCCCGACGGACACGAGGGGCGCTGACCACACCTGCGCCACCAAGGAGTCCAGCGTGGCCTGCTTGTCGGCGTCGATGCCGAGGGACGCGACCACGTCTGCGACCGCGTAGTCGACCGCCCGCGCCAAGACCGCCTGTGTGAACTCGTGAGTCAGCACAGTGTTGAGCAGCTCGGATGCGGCGACCTCGTCGACCGCTTGGTCGACCAAGGCGTCGATGCGCTCGTCTTGGATGTAGTTCGCGATCTCGGCTTTGATGGCCGCTTTGATAAGCGGTGTCGCCAGGTCGATGATCGCCTGGGGTTCGCCGATGCTGCTTTGGATGGTGGACGTGACGAGATCCTCGATGGTGCCGGTGATACCGCCATAGGCGGAGTCGACCGAGCCGGAGATCAAGCTGACCAGCTGATCGTAGGTGGCGACGGACGCGTCGATCTCCTCTTGGGTCTGGGCCGCCATCGCCGGCGTGGCGATGAGCGACGCGGCGACGGCGAACGATATGGCCGGAACGAATAATCGGTGCTTCATTGGGTGCCTGTCTGTTTGATACTGGGTAGGTTGGCGCGCGACACCCGCGCGGAGCCATCATAATCGACAATGTCGCCCGCGGGGGGCGTTCATAAGGGAAATTTAATGGTCGAGTCCGAGTTTGCGGTGCGCCCAGGCCAGGGGGCGTGGAGCCCACCAGTTCCACTTGCCGAGGATCGACATCGTCGCGGGGACCAGGAGCATGCGCACCAAGGTCGCGTCGATGGTGACGGCCACGGCCAAGCCGATCCCGATCTCTTTGATGATCACCAGGTCGCCGACCGAGAACCCGAGGAACACCATCACAATGATCAGGGCCGCCGAGGTGATGATCCGGCCGGAGTGTTGCAGGCCGTCCCGCACGGAGGCTTGCGGGTCGCCGCTTTGGTCCCACGCCTCCTTGATGCGTGAGATCAAGAAGACCTCGTAGTCCATGGCCAGCCCGAAGCCGAAGATCAACAACAACACGAGGATGTAGCTCTCGATCCCAGCCATGGCGTTGAAACCGAGCAGGCTCTCGAAGTGCCCATATTGGAACACCCATGTGACCACACCCAAGCAGGCCAGGAGAGACAGGCCGTTGGTGATCAGGGCCTTGATCGGTATCAGCACCGAGCCGGTGAACATGAACAACAGCACCAGCACGGCGAGGCAGATGATCGCGGCCGCTGCGGGCGCGCCCTTGGCCAGTTGGTCCTCGAAGTCGAGGAGCCGGGCCGCCGGGCCGGTGACATGGACCGCGAAGTCGCCGCGCGCCGCCGCCCTGACGGTGCTGACCGCGGCGCGGGCCTGCGGCCCCTCCGGGTCCTCCTCGGTCACCGCGAGCAGCACCCTGACGTACCCGCTCATCTGCTGGGCGTATGAGCCGTCGGGGTTCTTGACGAGGCTGGCGCCGTCGATTCTCGACAGCTTATTCTTGGCGAACCGCTCGGTCGCCTCGATGTCCCCCAGCGACACCACCTCGATTCCGTCGCTGAGGCTGCTCGGGTAATTCTCATCCAGGGCGGCGAGGAATTGACGCTGCTGGGAGTCCAACGGCAGCAGTTCCACAGTCGAATTGCGCAGCTCGATGCCGCGCGCCGGCCAAGCGAGAAACGCCAGCGCCGCGAGCACGCCCGCGATGACCAGCCACGGCCTCTTTTGGACGGAGGCGGCGAGCTTCGAGAACATTCCATGTTCGGGGGACACATCTGACCACTTCCGTTGGATCAAGGCGAAGGCGGGCAGCCGCTGGACCAGCGACGGCCGGGCCAACCTGTGGCCCGCCAACACCAGCAGGGCGGGAACCAACGTGGTCGCGGCGGCGAGCGACAGCAGAACGACTATGAGACCAGCCAGCCCGAAGGTGCGCAGCATCGGCGGGTCGAACGCCATCAGGCCCGCCACACACACCGCGATCGTCAGCGCGGAGTAGAACACGGTGCGGCCAGCCGTCGGCACCGTCGCCGAGACGGCCCGCCGCACCAAACGTTTGGCGGCGGCCTTGTCTCCGGCCGCGCCGCCGCCCGCCGCCGCGCGCAACTCCTCCCTGAACCGGGACACGATCAAGAGGCCGTAGTCGATCGAAAGGCCGACCCCGATCAACGAGACCACGTTGATCACGGACGTGTGCAGGTCGATCGGGTAGCTCAAGCCGAACAGGATGCCCATACATGTGGCGATCGAAGCCATCGCGCCCACCACTGGCATCGCGGCCGCCAGGAACCCGGCGAACACCAGCACCATCACCACCAACGCGACCGGCAGCGCGATCATCTCGCTGACCTCGAGATCTCGTTTCATCGCGGAGACGATGTCCTCCAGGATCATGCTCTCCCCGCCCACCTCCGCTTGGAAGCCCTCGTCGCGCAGCTCCTGGGCGAGGGCCTCGAGGCGGTTGACCACAGCTTCGGCGGCCGTGTCCTCTTGCGTTTGGGAGAGGTCCTTGGAGATGTCGACGGTCATCAGGAAGCCGCGGCGGTCGCCGGCGACCAGCGCTGCGACCGCTGGGTTCTGCAGCGCGCTGGCCGACGCCTCGGCTGAAGCCGGATCGATCTCGTGGTCTGAGCGGAGCGTCGGGTTCAGCGGATCGATCACCATCGGGTAGCCGTCCTCGGGGCGTTTGGCGACGCCGTCGATCTGACCCAAGTCCTGGCGCGCCGGCGCGAGGGCCGCGCCAACGCGGCCGAGTTGGGCCAGATCGTCGAGATCGACGTCGCTGACCGCGATGGTCAGCGACTGGGCGGAGGATTCCCCCTGCTCCACAATCCGGTCCGCTTGCGCTGAGTCCGAGTCCGAGGCGCGCGGCGCCCCCGAGATCACCCTGTCGAACAATCCTTCGCCGGTCACGCCGAGCACAGCCAACGCCGCTCCCGACGCGGTGAGCACCACCCAGACGATGACTGTGACCAAAGGATGGCGCACGACGCCCCGAGCCAGCCGCGAGAACATGGGGTCAAGGCTATGACATAGCGCCGCGGCTGAGTTAGCGGGCCCCGCGCGGACGGGAGCGCGCCGCCCGCGGCCGTTAGGGTTGAGTCCGTGGATTTGTTCGAAGCGGCGGGTCCTCGCCCTGGCCCGCCGGACGGGGGCGGGACGTTTGGCGCGGACGGCGGCGACGGCATCGACCCGCGGGCGCCCCTCGCGGTCCGGATGCGTCCCCGTGACCTCGACGAGTTCGCCGGTCAGGGGCACCTCTTGGCGCCGGGCTCGCCGCTGCGGCGGCTGATCGAGCCGCCGCGTGAGGCGGGAGGGCGCGCGGCGCCGGCGTCGGTGATCCTGTGGGGGCCGGCGGGAACCGGCAAGACCACGCTCGCGTATCTGGTCGCGCGGGGTTCTGGCCGTGCGTTCACCGAGCTCAGCGCGGTCTCCGCCGGTGTGCGCGACATCCGCGCGGTGATCGCCGAGGCGCGGCGGCGGCTTGGCGTGGGCGGTGAGACGGTGCTGTTCATCGACGAAGTGCACCGTTTCTCTAAGGCGCAACAGGACGCGTTGCTGCCCGCTGTCGAGAACCGGGTGGTCACGCTGGTGGCGGCGACCACCGAGAACCCGTCGTTTTCGGTCATCACGCCGCTGCTGTCACGTTCGCTGTTGCTCACCTTGGAGCCGTTGAACGATCTCGACGTCTCGGCTTTGGTCGACCGCGCGGTCCGCGACCCCAGGGGTTTGGCGGGAACTGTGTCCCTGACGGAGCCGGCCCGTTCGGCTTTGGTCCGGTTGGCGGGCGGGGACGCGCGCAAGGCGCTGACGATCCTGGAGGCGGCCGCCGGGACGGTCGGGCTCGGGAAGGACGACGCTGTGATCGATCTTGAACAGATCGAGCGGGCGATCGATGTCGCCGCGGTGCAATACGATCGCGACGGGGACCAGCATTACGACGTGATCTCGGCGTTCATCAAGTCGGTGCGAGGCAGCGACGTGGACGCCGCGTTGCATTACTTGGCCCGGATGATCGCGGCAGGGGAGGACCCGAGGTTCATCGCTCGGCGGATCATCATCTTGGCCGCCGAGGACGTGGGCATGGCCGACCCGTCGGCTCTGCAGACCGCGGTGGCGGCGGCGCAGGCTGTGCAATTGATCGGGCTGCCCGAGGGGCGCATCCCGTTGGCGGAGGCGGTGGTCCACTTGGCGACCGCACCCAAGTCGAATGCGGTCTACGTCGGGATCGACGCGGCCCTGGCGGACGTCCGCGCCGGCTTGGCCGGGCCGGTGCCGCGGCATTTGCGGGACGCGCACTACCAGGGCGCGGCCAGGCTCGGCCACG
>JAITLE010000252.1 GCA_031278075.1 Bifidobacteriaceae bacterium
GATCAGCGCCTCCACGCCCTCGATCGAAGCGGCCACGGACGGGAAGCCGACCGGCAGGTAGCCGACCAGCGCCGCTCGCCCCTCGGCGTGCGCCCGGTCGATCGCCTCCGCCGCCGGGGAAACCTCGCGCATCACAGTCCGAACCACCTCGCCGCCGTCTCGACATCCTTGTCGCCTCGCCCGGACAGGCACACCAGGATCACCGCCCCACCGCCCAACTCGGCCGCCACATCGGCGACGCCCGCCAGGGCGTGGGCTGACTCAATCGCGGGCATGATCCCCTCCGTGCGGGTCAGCAGCCGGAAAGCATCCATCGCGGCCGCGTCCGTGACCGGGCGGTAAACCGCCCGGCCGGTGTCTTTCAAATGAGAATGCTGCGGGCCGACCCCGGGATAGTCCAACCCCGCCGAGACCGAATGCGACTCGATCGTCTGCCCGTCCTGATCCTGCAGCAGATAAGACTTCGCGCCATGGAGAGTCCCCGGGCTGCCAGCAGTCAGAGTCGCCGCGTGGCGACCCGTGGCAACCCCGTCGCCAGCCGCCTCGCAGCCGCGCAGCGCCACACCAGGATCATCGACGAAGGCGCTGAACAGACCGATCGAGTTCGACCCCCCGCCGACGCAGGCGACCGCCGCGTCCGGCAGCCGCCCGACCGCCGCCAAACACTGCGCGCGGGCCTCGCGCCCGATCACCGCCTGGAAGTCCCGCACCATCGCCGGGAACGGATGCGGGCCAGCGGCGGTGCCGAACACGTAGTTGGTGGTCCCGACGTTCGCGACCCAGTCCCGCAGCGCCTCGTTGATGGCGTCCTTCAGAGTCCTAGAACCGGTCTTGACCGCGACCACCTCAGCCCCGAGCAGCCGCATCCGCGCCACGTTCAACGCTTGGCGGCGGGTGTCCTCCTCGCCCATGTAGACGACACACTCCAGTCCGAGCAGCGCCGCGGCCGTGGCCGTGGCCACTCCGTGCTGGCCGGCGCCCGTCTCGGCGATGACCCGCGGCTTGCCGAGCCGCCGCGTCAACAAAGCCTGACCCAACACGTTGTTGATCTTGTGTGACCCGGTGTGCGCCAAATCCTCCCGTTTCAACAACACCCTGGGCGCCGCGCCGCCCCCGCCCCACACCGCCGCCGCGAACCGGGGCGCCTCGGTCAAAGGAGTGGGCCGACCCGCGTATTCGGCCAAAAGCCGCGCCAACTCGTCCTGGAAGGCCCGGTCCGCCGCGGCCTGGGCGTAAGCCTCAGCCAACTCGTCCAGCGCGGCGATCAACGCCTCGGGCACGAACCGGCCGCCGTAAGGGCCGAAGTACGGGCCCGGCGCCGCGCTCATCGGCGCACCGACCGAACCGACGGATGCGATCCCATCGCCACCAGCTCCCTCACCGCTTGCGCGGGGTCCTGGGAAGAGGCCAAGTACTCGCCGATCAGCACGGCATCGGCGCCCTGGTGGGCATATGCCGCCAACTCGTGGGCGCCCCGCACGCCCGACTCGGCGACCTTCACCACCTTCTCAGGGATCAACGGCGCGATCCGCTGGAACAGGTCGGGTTTGACCCTGAGCGTGTCGAGGTCGCGGGCGTTCACCCCGATCAGGCGGGCGCCAGCGCTCAAGGCACGCTGCAGCTCGGTCTCAGTGTGCACCTCGACCAGGGCTGTCATGCCCAGCGACCAAGTCCGCTCCAGCAACGCCACCAGCGCGTACTGGTCGAGGGCCGCGACTATCAAGAGCAACATGTCGGCGCCGTAGGCCCGCGCCTCCCACACCTGGTATGAGCTGACGATGAAATCCTTGCGCAACACCGGCACGTCGACCGCGCGCCGCACACAAGCGAGATCCGCCAACGACCCGCCGAACCGCCGCCGCTCCGTCAACACCGAGATCGCGGCGGCGCCGCCCGCCTCATATTGCTGGGCCAGAGCAGCCGGATTGGGGATGTCCGCGATCGGGCCCTTCGACGGGCTGGCGCGCTTGACCTCGGCGATCACCGAGACGCAGGTGCTGTCGCGGAACGCCGGCAGCGGGTCCCTGGCGTTCGGCTGCCGCCCGACGCGGTCCTTCAACTCGCTCAAAGGGACCATCGAGTGCCGCAGGTCCAGATCCGCGCGGACCCCCGCGACGATCTGCGCCAACACCGAACCCGCCGCGCTCATGCGGTAGACCGTGGGTTGTGCGAATGAGTCTCGCCTGGGACTGACGAGATTGGAGCGGTCACGGGGAACAATTTACTTGACTCTCAGGGGACATCAGTCCGCGACCGCCGAGACAGCCGGCAACCCGCGCCCGTCGAAGCATGTCTGGGCGCCCGTGTGGCAAGCCGGACCGACCTGCCGAACCCGCACCAACAGGGTGTCGCCGTCGCAGTCGGCGGCGACCGACGCGACCAACTGGATGTGGCCGGACGTGTCGCCCTTGCGCCAATACTCCCCGCGGGAACGGGACCAGAACCAGACCCGGCCAGAGGTCAGGGTCCGTTCCAACGCCGTCGCGTCCATGTACCCGAGCATCAGCACCGCGCCGCTGTCCCGCTCCTGGACAATGGCCGGGACCAGGCCGTTCGCGTCGAACTTGACCGCGGCCAAGGCGGCGGCGACCGCCGCGGCGTCTGCCCCGGCCACGTCACCTCACCTCGCAGCCGGCGGCCGCCAACGCGTCCTTCACCTGGCGGATCGTGAGCGTGCCGAAATGGAAGACGGAGGCGGCCAAGACGGCGTCGGCGCCCGCCACCGCAGCCTCGACGAAGTGCCGCGGCGTGCCGGCGCCGCCCGAAGCGATCAACGGGACGCCCACATGCGGGCGGAAATCGCGCAACATCTGAAGATCAAACCCGTTCGTGGTGCCATCGGCGTCCATCGAGTTCAACAAGATCTCGCCGGCGCCCAGACGTTGGCCCTCCCGCGCCCACTCGAGGGCGTCCAGGCTCACGCCACGCCGGCCGCCGTGGGTCGTCACCTGATAACCCGAAGCGGTCTCGACCCCGCCCTGGCAGCGCCGCGCGTCCACCGACAACACCAGCACCTGACTGCCGAAACGCGCCGCGATCTCGCCGATCAACGCTGGGCGCTCAATCGCGGCGGTGTTCACGCCCACCTTGTCCGCCCCGGCCCTCAGGAGACGGTCCACGTCCTCGACGCTGCGCACCCCGCCGCCAACGGTGAGCGGCACAAACACCTCGTCAGCGGTCCGCCCGACAACATCCACCATGGTGGCGCGGCCCGCTTGGGAGGCGGACACGTCCAAGAACGTCACCTCGTCCGCGCCCATCTGGTCGTAGCGGGCGGCCAGCTCAACCGGATCGCCGGCGTCCCGAAGGTTGCGGAAGTTGACGCCTTTGACGACGCGGCCCGCGTCCACGTCCAAGCACGGGATCACCCGCAACGCCACACCCACATCCGGTCCTTTCTGTGTTCACACGCCTTCGGCCAGCACGGCGTCCGCCGCACGGTCCATGATCTTGTCCAGCTCCGCTTTGGTCTCCACCGCGCGCGCGCGCCGGCCGCTCGCCGGCTTCAGGCCGGCTATCAACTGCTCCGCCGCGGCGTTGAACGAGTCCAGCGGGTCCGCCACCGTGACCGCCGGCGCGTCCCCCAGCCTCAAGCGCATCCAGTCCACCGAGTATTCCCGGCCCGCGGCCCGCGCCCGGGCGACGAACCGGCCACGCAGGCGGGCCCGCGTGGTGGGCGGCGGCTCCAGCACGGCCCGCGCCACATCCCACGGCGACACCGCCCGCGTCAGCATCCCCGACGCCTCGAGGCGGCCGCGCAGCCCCTGGGGGCCCAGTTGGTGGTAGGCCAGCGCCAGGCGAGCGACCCTCGCGTCCTCGAGGGCCGCGCCGGACCGCTCCTGGTAGCGCTCGATCAGCCGCAGCTTGGCGAGCCAATCGAGTTGGGTCTCCAATCCGTCGAAGTCGCCCAGATCCCAGGCGTCCAACGCTTTTCGCCACAGCCCGATCACGGCCGCGTCCTCCGCGGTCTCAGCGGCCTCGAGCGCCACCTCCAAGTAGGCGCGTTGGATAGACGCCGGGCGGGCCGTCCGGCCGTCCACCAGTTCCAACGGGCTCGGCTCGCGCCAGCCGCGCGAGACCTGGGAGATCGCCCGCACCGGGTTCGCCAGTTCCATCCGCGGCAGCCGCGCGCCACGCGCCGCCGCCGCGATCACCAGCGAAGTCGCCCCGAACTTCCAACGGGTCGCCATCTGCGACATGTTGGAGTCGCCCACGATCACGTGCAGGCGGCGGTACTTCTGGCCGTCAGCGTGCGGTTCGTCACGAGTGTTGATGATGGGACGCGCCCGCGTGCTGGCGGAACTCATCGTCTCCGAGACATGCCCCGCGCGAGCCGACAACACGTAACGGGCGCCACGCTGATCCACCTCGATGTGTCCCGCGCCCGCCACCAGTTGCCGTGTCACCAGGAACGGGATCAGCGCGGCGGCGAGCGCCGCGGCCCCCTCCCGCGTGACTTGATAGTTCTCGTGCGCGCCGAACGAATGCCCCACCGAGTCGGAGTTGTTCTTGAAGACCGCGATCTGCGCCGGCGGGCGGCCCGCGGCCGCCCGCCGGCGGTCCACCGCCCGTCCCAGCTCCGCCACCAGCGCGTCGCCTGCGCGGTCTTGGGCCACCAGCTCCGCCAACGTGGAGCATTCGGCCGTGGCGTATTCCGGATGCGCGCCCAAATCCAAGTAGAGCCGCGCCCCCGCCGGAGTGAACACGCTGGTGCTGCGGCCCCAGGCGACCACCGGCGCGAACATCTCGCGGGCGGCCTCGTCCGCGCTGAGGCCATCAGCTGTGATCCCGTATTCGGTCTCCAGCCCGACCACACCGGCGCTCGCGCCCCTGTCCCCCGGAGTGGCCGGCTCCGGCGTGGCGCCTGCCGGGGCCTCGCTCGTCGGCTCTTGCGGCCGGAGCGCGCTCAGGAAGGCGCCCAGCCGGTCGCCGGCCCGCCGCGTCGGCGCTTCGACGCTGTTCTGGGCGCCCAGCCGGGTGACGATCCCGTCCTGGCCGGTCATGGGATCGCGGCCAGCCGGACAAAGGACCGGCCGACCGCGCCGCGAGTCAACACCGCGGCCTCGAAGGCGGTCTCGCCGCCGCCCAGCGCGCCGAGCGCCGCCCGGGCGAGTTCGCCGGCCTCGGGCAGCGTCAGCCCGGGCCGCCAGCCTTCCGTCATCGTCTCGTGGGCGCCGGCCGGGGCGCCGCCCAGGACCGCCCAAGGCAACTCGTCGCTGACGGCGCCGTCGAACGTGATGTGGAAGACGGCGTCGTCCATCTGGGTCTCTCCCACCTGCGCCACCGCGACCTCCACCTCCAACGGTTTCGGATCGGAGGTGAACGCGGCGGCGATCGTCTGGGCGTACGCGCCCGCCAGGCCCCGCGCGGTGACATCCACGCGGTCGTAGGAATAGCCGCGCAGGTCGGCGTAACGGATGCCGGCGACGCGCAGGGCTTCGAACTCGGACCACTTGCCGACGGCGGCGAAGCCCACCTTGTCGTAGATCTCGCTGATCTTGCGCAACGCGCGGGAGGGGTTGCGGGCGGCGAGGAGCACGCCATCGGCCGTCGAGAGAGCTAGCGCGGGCAGCCCCCGGCGGGCGCCGCGGCGGGCGAAGTCGGCGCGGTCCTTGATGATCTGCTCGGGCGGGACGTACAGCGGGTAGGTCACGTCAGGCCTCCGTAGAGCTTCGCGAGCTCGCCGTCGGGGATGCGGGCGTAGCCGCGCTGGTCGACGCGGGCGACAACGGGATAGATCGAGCGGGCCGGATCGGCGCCGCCGGTGCCGGTGTCCTCCTCCGCCGCGTCGGCCAACGCGCCCAGAGCGGCGCGGATCGCGGCCCGGGCGGTCCCTTGGGGTTTGCGGAGCTTTTTCAGCGATCCTTTGGCGAACAGCGCGCCCGATCCGACCGCGGCGAATTCGCGCTCCTCATAGGCGCCGCCGGTGACGTCGAACGCGAAAATGCGGCCGGGGCCGTCTGCGGCCGGATCGCGGCCGGCCAGCAGGGGCAGCGCGGCCAGGCCCCGCAGCGCGAGTTCCAGTTGGGAGCGGAGCATGGTGGCCAGGCGGTTCGCTTTTCCGGTGAGCGAGAGCGGCGCGCCCTCGACCTTTTCGTAATGCTCCAGCTCAAGCTGGTAAAGGCGGACCAGCTGGACGGCGATCCCAGCCACGCCCGCTATGCCGATCGCGGTGAAACGGTCGGCGGGAAAGACCTTTTCGATCTCTCTGGACGCGATTTGGTGGCCCTGGGTGGCGCGGCGGTCGCCGGCCATTATCACCCCGTCGCGGTAGGCGAGCGCCAGGACGGTGGTGCCCGTCGGGGGGGTCTGAGTGGCGGCGGTCAGGGCGGGAGCGACGGCGGCTGCGGTCGGGGCAGAGGCTGCGGCGGGGGCGGCGAGGGTGGCCTGGCCGCCCGCTGGCGCGACCGCGGCGGCCAGGACATCGGGAGCTTGCGCTCTCAGAAAGTCGATGAACGAGTTCCCGGGCGCGAAGAATTCCCTGGGCAAGCCGGTCACTGGCCACCCTTTTGCACAAACCCGCGCACAAACGCCTCGGCCGAGTCCTCCAGGACCTCGTCTATTTCATCTAGCAAGCTGTCGATCATCTGAGTTTGCGTCTGCGGGGCTCTCAGGACGGGCGCTGCGGGGGCGTCGTCATCGGCCCGGGGGGGCAAGTCGGCCTTGCGGATCTGTTCCATACGGCAATCCTATAGATGGGGAGGGTCGGCGCCGTCCGCGGTCACGAAGTCGATCAGCTCCTCCACGCGGCCGAGCAGCGCCGGCTCCAGGTCCTTGTGGTCGCGCACCGCGCCGAGGATGCGCCGCCACGCCGCAGCCACATCAGCTTGGGTCGCGTGCGGCCAGCCGAGCGCGCGCAGCGCGCCGACCTTCCAATCCACCCCGCGCCCCACCGCCGGCCACGCCGCCACCCCGAGCCGCGCCGGTCTCACCGCCTCCCACACGTCCACGAATGGGTGCCCCAGAATCAGGATCGAGCCGGGCTCGCAGGCGGCGGTGACCGCCGCGGCGATCTTGGATTCCTTCGATCCTTCCACCAGGTGATCGACCAGCACGCCGAGACGCGCGTGCGCCGATGGCGCGAACTCGGCGACCCGCTCCGGCAAGTGGTCGATCCCGTCCAGGCGCTCCACCACGACGCCTTCCAGCGCCAGATCCTCGTTCCAGACGCGGGCGATCAGTTCCGCGTCGTGGACGCCCTCGACCCAGATCCGTGACGCCCGCGCCACACGCGCCCGCGCTCCGTCCACCGCGAACGAGCCCGATGCCGTCCGTCGCCGCCCCGCGGCGCCGCGCGCGTGGGTCACGTCCGGGATCAGCGTCACCGGCTCGCCGTCGATCAGGAAGCCGGCGCCCATCCGGAAGGACCGGACGCGGCCCAGGCGGTCTTCCAACGCCACGACCAGCATGCCGCCCGCCTTCTCGACGTTCACAACGGCGCCGGTCCAACCGGTCTCCGCGTCCTCGACGACCAGTCCCAGCTCAGCTCTGACAGTGCGCGATTCCGTCAGCCTCGGCGCGAGCGGATCATCCGCCAACACGTCCTCGCCGTAGCGATCCCATGATCTCACCGGGCCATTTTTCCACTTGAGGAGGCCCACGCCACGCTCAGCCCCCGTGAGGCGCGCGCCTCACGGCGCCACGCGGGCGGATCGGCTAAGCGGGTCTTGCCCTAGGCGTCGCGGGTCGGGACAGGCCCGAGTTTTGGCGACTTCTGTGCCCGCAGGCCCGAGTTTTGGCGACTTCTGTGCCCGCAAACCCGAGTTTTGGCGACTTTTGTGCCCCGCGACCCGAGTTTTGGCGACTTTTGTGCCCTTCAACCCGAGTTTTGGCGACTTTTGTGCCCTTCAACCCGAGTTTTGGCGACTTTTGTGTTCGGGGCGTACGCATATTGCCTGGTCAGAGGCCTGCGCGCGTGTCGGGGTGGCACAAAAGTC
>JAITLE010000145.1 GCA_031278075.1 Bifidobacteriaceae bacterium
GGCGTTGTCGCGTCCGGTCACGGGTGCGAGTCCTGTGGCGGCGCGTCCTGAGGACGATGTGAGTCCGGCGGCGAAACGTCCGCAGACGGCTGTGGTTCGGGCTTTGTCGCGTCCGGGGACCGCGGAGAGTACTGCGGCGACGCGTCCGGTGGCCGATGTGAGTCCAGCGGCGCAGCGTCCGGTGACGGGTGTTGGTCCGGCGTTGTCGCGTCCGGTGGCCGATGTGAGTCCAGCGGCGCAGCGTCCGGTGACCGGTGCGGGTCCGGCGTTGTCGCGTCCGGTCACGGGTGCGAGTCCTGTGGCGGCGCAACGTCCGGTGACTGGTGCGGGTCCGGCGTTGTCGCGTCCGGTGACCGAGGTCGGTTCTGTTGTGCCACGTCCGGGCGCCGAGGCGAGTGGCCCCGCGCCGCGCGGCGTCGCGGCGAGTGAGCGGCCCGGCCGGTCCACCGACGGCGCCGAGGGGCTGGAGTCGCCGCTGGCGCCACGGCGGCAAGCTGGCGCGCGGCGGGTGGCGGGTCCAAGCCTGGGCGCGCGCCCCTCGACGTTGCCGCTTGTGCCGCTGACCGGATCGACCCAGGACTGGTCAGGCGCCAGGGAAGCCCCGCCCGCCGCGGTGATGCCGTCCGAGGCGCCGCCCGCCCGCTATCCGTCCAACCGGTCCCTCGCCGGGGATTACCCCGTCAGCCGGACGGAGCTGCGACTGGTCCGTGAGCGGCGGCTCGCGTCCGCCATCGGCGCGGCCGTGGCGAGCGACGGCCCGGCTGCGACCGGCGACGGCGCGGTGCGGCGCGAGCCGGAGACCCAGGGGCCCGCGCTCCAACGCTTCGCGCCGGACGGCCCGCCCACCGTGCGCGAGGGCTTGGTCACATCGGCTGAACCCGACCGATCCCCAGCCGCGGATGAGCCTCGGGCCCCGGCCGGCTCGCCGGTCTTAGCGGATGAGCGGCGAGAGCCCGCCGCCCCTAAGAGCGTGGCGCCGCCACCCGAGTCCCCGCAGCCCGAACAGCCGGGAACAGGGCCGGCGTGGACCGCCGCGGCGTTGCCGCGCTCGATCACGGTGCGTCCACCCGCTCAGGCGCGGGCCAAGGTGGACATCACGGGCACGCTCGGCTCGATCGCTCCGGTCGAGATCGCGATCGCTGACTCGGGCATCATCCCCGTGACGCCGGACGCCCCGCCGCCCATCGCCACCGCCTCCGCGAGGGCGGTCCGTTACCTCGCCACCGCGTCCGACGTGCCGGACGGCTGGCATGAGGCCACCGAATTCCCCGAAGAGTCCGCGTCGGCCGCGGCCGGTGGGCCGCGGCCACCCGACCAGGTGGCGCCGGAGCGCGCAGAGGAAGCCGGGTCTTCACGGGGCGCCGCGCCGCAGGGCGTGGTCCGCGCGCCGCTCGGAGTTCTCCCGTCGGTGTTCTTGACCTCGCCGCCTCGGTTCGGCGCCTTCGAGCCGACGCCGATCTATTTGCCTTCGGCGGAGCGAGACGCCGAACCTCAGCCGAGTCGCCCGCCGACGGCCCCGCCTCAGGCGACTGCTTCACGTCAAGGCGTGTCCTCCGCCGAGCCGGCCACCCCGCCCCAAGCTCCAGTGCCAGCTCCAGTTTCGGCTCCGGCCCAGTCAGCCACCGCGCCCGAAGCGACGCCCCTGGGCCAGCCGACAGCCCAGCCCGAGGCGCTGGCCTGGCCTCATCCGGTCACCCCGCCCCAAGCTCCAGCTCCGCCTCCGGCCCAGCCGACAGCCCCGCCCGCGGCAGGGCCCGCCACATCACCCCACCCAGCGGCGGGTCCAACCAGCGCGGCCATCCGGCCGGCGCCGAGTTACCTGCCCATGGCCGCGTCGGCGGCGCCGGCCGCACCCTCCGATGTGGCCCTGGCCGCCACGCGGGCGGACCCGCAGGAAGCGGTTCCAAGCCCGGTCTTTGAGCCGTCGTGGCAGTTGCCCACCCCGCGAGAAGCGCTCGCGAGCCTCACGTCGGCGCCACCGGCCGCCTTCGCGCCCGCACCCCGGCCCACGGCAGGGCCGGAACGACCCGGGGTGCTTGGCCAACCAGCCGCGCCAGGCGCGGCGACGAGCGATGCGCGGGAGACGGGACCGTCGGCTGGGGCGCCTGAGGCGACGAGCGGACCGGCCGCATCCCTCGCGGCGCCTGTGCCCCCAGAAGCCGCGGCCTACGCCGCGGAGGCGACCAGCGTCGACGACGCTGAAGAAGACATGGGCTGGGAGGATCCGCCGGCGATCGGACCCGACGGACGTGGCCCGTGGCTCGACGGCCCCGACGCGCCGTGGGGCACTGCGCCATCCGAAGCCGGCCGACGCGCCGTGATCGCGCTTGTCGCGGGGACGGTGGTGGGGATCGCCGCCGCCGCCGCGAAACTGTTCCTGCTCTGACCGACCCACCGACCAACCCGACGACCAGACAAACCCGACGACCAGACAAACCCGACAAACCCGACAAACCCGACAAACCAGACAAACCCGACCCACAGAGGAGACCCTGCGTGGCTGACGCCGAAGCGCTGCGACTCGCGACCCAGGCCGCCTTGGCGGCCGACTCAACCAAGGCGACCGGAATTGTGGCACTCGACGTCAGCGGTCGTCTACCCCTGACCGATGTGTTCGTGTTCGCGAGCGGGACCAGCGAAAGGCAGGTGGGCGGCATCGTCGACGCGATCGAGGAACGGCTGGCGGCGATGGGCGCGCGGCCGCCCAGACGTGAGGGCCGCGCCGGCGCGCGTTGGGTGCTGCTCGACTACGTCGACATCGTGGTGCATGTGATGCATGCGGACGACAGGGCCTATTACGCGCTCGACAAACTTTGGAAAGACTGCCCCGAACTCAGCCTGGTCGGCGCGGGCGCCGTCGTCCGCGCGTGACCGCCCGCCGCTTGGTCGTGTGGCGTCACGGCCAGACCCAGCACAACCTGCAAGGCCGCATCCAGGGAAGCTCGGACGTGCCATTGGACGCGGATGGGCTTAGCCAAGCGGACGATGCCGCGCGGCGGCTCGCGCTCTTGCGTCCGGCAGCGCTGTGGGCGTCCGACCTGGTCAGAGCGCGGGCGACGGGCGAAGCGCTGGCCGGCCTGGTCGGTCTCACCGTCAGCACCGACCCGAGGCTACGGGAACGCGAATTCGGGCTGTGGGAGGGCGAAGCCGTCGCCGACATCGCCGAGCGGTGGCCCGCCGAGTTCAAACGGTGGCGCGCTGGCGAGGACATCCCCGAGATCGGGATGGAGACGCGGGACAAAGCGGGGGCGCGGTTCGCCGCGTGCGCGGCGGAGGCGGCCGCCCACGCCCCGGACGAGTCCACAGTGGTGCTCGCGACCCACGGCGGTGTGGCGGTGTGCGGGATCACGGCGCTGCTCGGTCTGGACCCGGTCCATTGGCTGGGTCTGCGGGTGATGCGCAACGCTCATTGGGCGGTTCTGGAACGCGGCGGCGCGCGCCTGCCGGAATGGCGCCTGGCTGGTTACGACCTGGGGGCGCCGGATGGGCGGCCCGGGCTGACGCCGTGGGCTTGACCGCAGGGCGGGCTGGAAGCTGACCGGCTGGCGCGCCGGGGCCTGAACCGTTCGCCTGGACCGGTGGGCTACTAGGCTTTGGTGCGGCGACACGGCAGAAAGGAGAGTCCACGCCATGACACCGGACCGGCCACCGCGCTCGCCGCGAATCAAGGATGTGGCGAACCGCGCCGGCGTCTCGACGGGCACGGTCTCTAACGTGTTGAACCAGCCGGAGCGTGTCAGGGACGAGACGGCGGCCCGGGTCCGGCGCGCCATCGCGGAACTCGGCTTTGTCCGGGACGCGAATGCGAGTTCTCTGGCGTCTGGGCGTTCCCACAGCGTGGGGCTGGTGGTGATCCAACTCGCCAACTCTTTGTTCGTCGACGCCGCCCAGGGCGCGCAGGCGGCCGCGCGCGAGGCCGGCTTCAACCTGCTCATCGCGGACAGCGACGACGATTACGCGTTTCAATCCGCCAACGTCGACGCGTTCAACGAGGCGCGCGCCGCAGGGCTGCTGCTCGCGCCGATGCAGGACTCGTCGGAACAGGTGCGGCGCTTCATTCGGCGCGGACGCCCTGTGGTGTTGGTCAATTACGACCCGGGTGACGCTTCGAGCTGTTGCGTGATAGTGGACAACGAGCAAGCCGGCTATCTCGCCGCGCGCCATCTCGCGGAGCGGGGCTGCGCCAAGATCGCGTTCCTTTATGTCGACGACTCGATGCAGCCTGTGGTGCTGCGGCGCAAGGGTGTCAGGCGGGCCATGGCGGAGTTGGCGGGCCGGGTTGTCTATGAGGAGATCGCGGCGCCCAGCCTGGCCCAGGCCGAAGGCGCGGCCGCGGCCCGCGCCATCTGCGGGCGCGGCCCCACCACCCGCCCGGACGGGTTGATCGCGGTCACCGACACTTTGGCGGTCGGTGTGATCAACGAGCTGATCTCCCGCGGCGTGTGTGTGCCCGGCGACATCGCTGTGATGGGCTGCGACGACAACCGCTTGGCGCCGGATTGCCCCATCACGGTCAGCAGCGTGCGCATGCGCGGCCACGAGATGGGCGCGGCGGCGATGCGCCTGTTGATCGACGAGGTGAAGCCGACCAGCGGCAAACACGTCCACCAGCGGGTCGTCTTGGAACCGGTCGTGGTGGCGCGGATGTCGACCGCGCCGGATTCGTGACCGGCCCCGCGGGCACAAAACCGGTGGCTGGACCGGTGGCCGGGCCGGTCGTGTGGCCCAGCCCAGGGCAGTTACGCCGTGACAAGCGAAGAATGGCGACTTTTGTGTCCCCGAAGCCGAGTTTTGGCGACTTTTGTGCCTGCCCGACACGCGCATAGGCCTCTGACTTGGTGATCCGCGTGCACCCGGGGGACAAAAGTCGCCAAAACTCGGGTCGGGGGGCACAGAAGTCGCCAAAACTCGGGTTG
>JAITLE010000227.1 GCA_031278075.1 Bifidobacteriaceae bacterium
GCTGCTGTCCAACGACGCCGCCCTGGACTGCTGGGACGCCCTCGACACCTACCGCGCCAAAGACCAGATCGAGAAAGCGTTCAACGACATCAAAGACCGGCTCGACTTCCGCACCCCCCCGCGTCCACAACCACCAGACCCTCACCGGCAAACTCGTCGCCGTCTTCGCCGCCCTGACCCTGACCAGCGAACTACGCCGCCGCGTCACCCAAGCCGGCCTCCACCGTCAATGGACCGCCCGCG
Organism: Bifidobacteriaceae bacterium; assembly: GCA_031278075.1. Lineage (GTDB taxonomy): Bacteria > Actinomycetota > Actinomycetes > Actinomycetales > WQXJ01 > JAIRTF01. The sequence continues at coordinate 244 of JAITLE010000227.1, forward strand.
ACATCCTCGACGAACTCGAAGCGATCGAACGCTACCAGGCCGACGGGCGCCAGGCCCGCGTCCTCCACGTCACCAAAAAACAGAACGACCTCTACACCGCGCTCGGCGCCCAAACACCCACCACGTCATAACCACCCCGAGAATTCAGGGCGTAAGCCTCTGGCCTGCGGAAACGTGTCTCGGGCGGGTTGGCGGTCAAGACGCGGACAATGGCGCGGGGCGCGTATTCCTACACTTCTCGTCTGTGGCGGGAGAAGTGTAGGAATGGTGACACCCGCTCGGATCGGGGTTCAGGGGCCCGGAACCAGCGCAAGCCCCTGACCTGCGGAAACGCAGATGGGCGGGTTCCGGGGCTGAGCTCCGCCCGACGGCGCGGGTCGCGGAAGTCTACACTTCTCGTCTCTGACGGGAGAAGTGTAGGAATGGTCACGCCGGCCTGGACCGCGGTTCAGGGGCCCGGAACCGCCGCGGGGCTCTGAGCTGCGGAAACGTGTCCCGGGCGGGTTGGCGGTCAAGACGCGGACCAGGGCGCGGGGCGCGGAAGTCTACACTTCTCGTCTGTGGCGGGAGAAGTGTAGGAATGGTCTTTGGCAACCACTATTCTTCCAGGTGGGGAGCATTTTTCATGTTAGGCGCCCCGACCAGCGATGAAATCTCGAGGCTATATGGCCCGCTCTCACAGCGGATCCAACAGAAGAATGCCCATGGATTGTGTTCGCATGGCCGGCGTGGCAGGGAACTGTTGGCGCCTGCTACCAAGCCGGTCGAGCAGAGCGCGACACCGGCCGGCGCCGTCCGGCCAGAACGGGACACGCGGCGCCCCGTCCACCTTGACCAGCACTTGGCCGCGCCATCCAACGCCGGACGCGGGCGGTGAGCGCCGGACGGGCCGGACGGCATCGGGCGACGGTTTGGGGCGAGGCGACCGCCTGGCGCGGGCTCATCGGCGAGCTGCGGTAGGCTCCCGCGAGTGAGACTGATTCGACGATTCACCGTGCGCACCGTGCTCCCCGAACCCATCGCGGCGTTGGACGCGCTCGCCACCAACCTGCGTTGGTCGTGGCATCCGCCGACCCGCGACCTGTTCCAATCGATCGCGCCGGAGCTGTGGCGATCCGTCCACGGCGACCCGGCCGCGCTGCTTGGCGCGCTGGAACCGGAGAGGTTGGCGGAACTCGCCGCCGACCAAGGGTTCGTGGACCGCGTGGCCGCCGCCGCGCAAGACTTGCACCGCTATATGACCGAGCCGCGCTGGTACCAAGGGCTCGGCCCCGGGGCGCCGGAGTCGATCGCCTACTTCTCACCCGAGTTCGGGCTCACCGCCGTGCTGCCGCAGTACTCCGGCGGGCTCGGGATCCTCGCGGGCGACCACTTGAAGTCCGCTTCCGACCTGGGCGTGCCCATCATCGGCGTGGGCCTGTTCTACCAGGCGGGCTACTTCAAACAGTCGCTGACCCGCGACGGCTGGCAGGCTGAGACTTACCCCGTGTTAGACCCAGACGGGTTGCCGCTGTCGCTGCTGCGCGAAGCGGACGGCGCGCCGGTCCGTGTCGCGATCGGGGCGCCCGACGGGCCGCAGATCGGGGCGCACATCTGGAGAGCCCAGGTTGGGCGCGTCCCGCTGCTACTGCTCGATTCGAACATCCCCACCAACGACGACGCCGCCCGCGGCGTCACCGACCGGCTGTACGGCGGCGGGGGCGAGCACCGCCTCCGCCAAGAACTCCTGCTCGGGATGGGCGGCGTGCGAGCGCTGCGCGCCTACAGCCGGCTGACGGGCGCCCCGGCGCCAGAGGTCTTCCACACCAACGAAGGCCATGCCGGCTTCCTCGGCGTGGAACGCATCAAGGAGCACGTGGCCCAGGGCATGACCTTCGCGGAAGGGCTCGAGGCGGCGCGGGGCTCAACAGTGTTCACCACTCACACCCCGGTGCCCGCCGGGATAGACCGATTCGACGCGGGATTGGTCGCCAAGTATTTCTCGGGCGAGTTCGCGATCGCCGGCGTCGACGTCGCGAACGTCCTCGCGTTGGGAGCGGAGGATTACCAGGGCGGCGCCCCCGGCGTGTTCAACATGGCGGTCATGGGGCTCCGGCTGGGCGGACGCGCCAACGGCGTGTCGGTGCTGCACGGCAAGGTGTCCAGGGACATGTTCGCCGGCCTTTGGCCCGGGTTCGACCACTCAGAGGTGCCGATCACCTCCGTCACCAACGGGGTCCATTCGCCCACATGGCTCGACCGGACCTACGGCGAACTCGAGTCGCTCCACATCTCGGAGGGGCCCGAAGCTCAGGGCTCAGACGGCTGGTTGCGGCCGGATCTGGTCTCGGACGAGGTCTTGTGGGAGCTGCGCCGACAGTCGCGGACGCGTCTGGTGGAGGACGCCCGCCGCCGCCTCAGAGCCTCCTACCTGGCACGGGGCGCTTCCCCCGCGGAGCTGGGCTGGATCGACGCGGTGCTCTCGCCAGAAGTGTTGACCATCGGATTCGCGCGGCGCGTCCCGACCTACAAGCGTCTCACCCTGATGCTCCGAGACCCGAAGCGGCTGCGCGCGTTGCTGCTAGACGCCGACCACCCAGTCCAGCTGGTGGTCGCCGGCAAGTCGCACCCCGCAGACGAGCAGGGCAAATCCCTGATCCAGGAGCTGGTCCGGTTCACCGACGACCCGGATGTGCGCGGCAAGATCGTGTTCTTGCCGAACTACGACATGGACATGGCCGAGACCCTGTTCCCGGGCTGTGACGTGTGGCTCAACAACCCGCTGCGCCCACTCGAGGCCTGCGGCACGTCGGGGATGAAGGCGGCGCTCAACGGCGCCTTGAACCTGTCGATCATGGACGGCTGGTGGGACGAGTGGTTCGACGGCCGCAACGGTTGGGCCATCCCCACCGCGGACGGCGTCGGCGACCCGTCCCGCCGTGACGACTTGGAAGCCCAAGCGCTTTACGACCTGATACAACTGCAGATCGCGCCACGTTTCTACGCGCGCGACAGCCGTGGTCTGCCCGTCACCTGGCTCGAGATGGTCCGCCACACGCTCGCGACCCTCGCGCCGAAGGTCCAAGCCACCCGCATGGTGGCGGAGTACGTGCAGCGGCTCTACGAGCCCGCCGCCCAACTCGGCCGGCGCCTCTCCGCGGACGATTTGGCCGGAGCCAAGGACTTGGCCGCCTGGAAGGCGAAGGTCCGGGCTGGTTGGCCGGGTGTCCGCGTCGAACACGCCGAATCCGGTGGGGTGGGCGATGTCGTCCACGTCGGCGACGTGGTGACGGTCACCGCGTACATCTCACTCGGGGATCTGTCCCCGGACGACGTGGACGCGCAGGTCGTCTACGGCCGCGCCACGGAGGGCGACGATCTCAAAGCCGGCTACAAGGTCGACTCGCTCGCGCTCGCGGGCGCGCACGGCCCCGGACGGTTCTCTTTCGTGGGGGACGTCCGCCTGGGCCGCTCGGGCCCGTTCGGCTACACCGTGCGCGTCGTGCCACGGCACCCGCTGCTGGTCTCGTCCGCCGACCTGGGACTCATCGCCTCCGCCTGAGCCGCCAGGAGGGCGGCGGCGGTCAAAGCGGCGTGGACAGGTACAACCGCAGCGACAGCAGATGGCTCGGCACCAACTGGCCGCCCTCGGCGACGAGCGGCCCTTCGAGCCCGTCGGAGGCGGCGCGGTCGCCGGGCTCGTCCCAAGTGGAATCCCAGACCAACTCCCACACAGCGCCGCTCTTGGCTGGCGCGAGGACGCACTCCGTGCTGTCGAGCGCGCCGTTGACCAGCAGCAACGCGTCACGGGCAGTCAACTGCGGGCTGTGCCGCAGCATCTGCACCCGGCGGAACCGCGGATCGTTCCAGTGCCGGGGCGTGGCGGGGACGCCATCGAAGCCGTACCACCCGAGGTCCGGCAGGCCGTCCGCGGTGGGCGCGCCGGTCAGGAACCGGGCGGGGCGCAACGCCGGGTGGGTGCGGCGCAACGCGAACAAGAACTGGAAGGTCTCTTCCAACTCGCGTTGCCAGATCGCCAGCTCCCAGTCGACCCATGAGATCGGCCCGTCCTGGCAGTAGGCGTTGTTGTTGCCCCATTGGGTGCGTCCCAGCTCGTCGCCGGCCACATACATGGGCACTCCCGCGGAGAACGCGAGGGTGCCCGCCAGGTTGCGGATCGACCGTTGCCTGAGCGACGCGATCGTGTCCAGCCCCAGCGACACGCCCTCGATCCCGGCTTCCCAGTCGTAGAGGATCAACCCCTCCACGCCGTGGTTCCACGACCGGTTGTCTTCGCTGCCGTCGCGGTTGGCCTCGCCGTTGGCCTGGTTGTGCTTGTAGTCGAAGGTGACCAGGTCACGCATGGTGAAGCCGTCGTGGGCGGTGACGAAGTTGATGGAGCCCATCGGGCCGTGGTCGCCCATCGGGTCGGTGCTGCCGAACAGATCCGCGCTGCCTGACAGGCGGGTGGCGAGGTCACGGGCTGACGAAGCCGGCCGCGCGGCTGACAGCTCCTTGGGCCCGGAGAGCCAAAACGAGCGCACATCGCCCCTGAAGGAGTCGTTCCAGGCGGTGATCGGCGCGGGGAAGGAGCCAGTCTGCCAGCCGCCCGGCCCCAGGTCCCAGGGTTCCGCGATGTGCTTGCGGGTGCGTAGCACCGGGTCGGAACGCAAGGCGACCAGGAACGGATGCTCCGAGTCGAACCCGTCGTAGGCACGCGCCAACGTCACCGCCAAGTCGTACCTGAAGCCGTCGACCTGGTATTCGGTCGCCCAATGCCGCAACGAGTCCAACGCCATCGAGACCGCGATCTGCCGCCGGAAATCCAGAGTGTTGCCCGTCCCCGTGACATCCGCGTAGCGGGCTGGGACCGCGCCGTCGTGGAGGTACCAGGCCAGGTTGTCGAGCCCCCGCCAGCACACCGTGGGACCCGCCATCCCGACCTCGCAGGTGTGGTTGTACACGACGTCCAAGATGACCTCGATGCCGGCCTCGTGAAGCAGCCGGATCATGCCCTTGACCTCACGGATCACCGCGTCAGGGCCGGCCGCGCGGGCGGCGGCGGTGGCGTAGAGCGGGTTCGGGGCGAAGAAGGCCAGGGTCGAATAGCCCCAATAGTTGGTCAGCCCGGCCCGGGCGAGGTGCGGCTCCGACATGGAGGCGTGGATCGGCAGCAGTTCCAGTGACGTGACGCCGAGCGACTTGAGGTGCTGGATGGTCGCCGAGTGGGCCACGCCGGCGTAGGTGCCCCGCAGCTCGGGCGGGATCGCTTCGCGCGTCATCGTCATCCCCTTGACGTGGCCCTCCATGATCACGGTCTGTTCCCAGGGGATCGCTGGCCGGCCCACGCCGCACCAGTCGAACGCGTCGTCGACCACCACCGAGTAGGCCATGTGGGGAGCGGAGTCGCGGGTGTCGGGCGTCCACGGCCAGCCGACCGGCGCGAGCGAGGCGTCCACCTGGTGCGCGTACAGGGACGGCGCCAGGATTGGCACGCCGTCGATGCCGTGCCCGTACGGATCGAGCAGCAGCTTGTCAGGGTTGTACAAGTGCCCAGCGGCGGGGTCCCACGGGCCTGAAGCCCGCAGACCGTACCGTTGGCCGGCGCGCACGGACGGCACGTGGCCGTGGAACACGCCGTTGGTGGGGCCGTTGAGAGCGAACCGCCGCTCGGTTTGAGCCAGCGTGTGCGGATCGTCGATCAAACACAGCTCGAGAGCGGTGGCGTGGGGTGCGGTGACACAGACGTCGACGCCGTCGCCGGCGCGCCGCACTCCAGGGACGTTGGTCGCGGGGAAGCGCAACGGTGCGGTGGGCGTCGGGGCGGCGGCAGTCACCCGTAAAGCTTGCCTCAGGTGGAGGCGGTTCGGCCAACAGATCCGGGCTCGTTTTGCCAATTGCTCGCGGAGCGCGGGGCCGTTCCAGGATGGCATGATTGCTCGGGTGAACGGGCCGATCTATCTCGACTACGCCGCGGGAGCGCCGCTCGCGCCCGAGGCGCGCGCGGCGTGGGCCGAGGCGGACGTCCCGGGCAACCCGCACGCGCCGCACCGGTTGGGTCGGCGGGCGCGGCAGGTCCTGGAACAAGCGCGCGAGGACATCGCGGCGGCGCTCGGCGCGGAAAGCGCGGAGGTGATCCTGACATCCGGGGGCACTGAGGCGGACGCGTTGGCGGTGCGGGGGATATTCGAGGCTCGCCAGAAGGACGCTGAGCGCCCGTGTCTGCTGATCGGCGCGACTGAGCACGCCGCGGTGCGGGAGAACGCCAGCCTGGCGCGTGCGCTCGGCGCGCGGGTGCTGGAGATCCCGGTGGACTCTCGCGGGGTGGTCTCGCTCGCGTTCGTGGCGGAGCATCTCGACGCGCGCGGCGCTGAGACCGCCCTGATCAGTTTGATGGTCGCGAACAACGAGACCGGCGCCGTCCAACCGGTGACGGTTGTGGTCGAATTGGCCGCCCAGGCCGGGGTGCCGGTCCACTCGGATTGGGTCCAAGGCGTCGGCAAGCTGCCCACCGATTTCAGGGCCAGCGGGCTCGCGGCCGCGAGCGTCTCGGCGCATAAGCTGGGCGGCCCCGTCGGAATCGGCGCTTTGCTGGCGGGCCGGGGGGTCGGCGTCGTCCAGGTGGTGGGCGGCGGCGGTCAGGAGCGTGGCGTGCGCTCGGGCACCCAGGACGCTCGCGGCGCCGCGGCGTTCGCGGCGGTCTTGCGGGCGGACGGACCGGCCCCTGAGGCGCTCGACGCGTTGCTCGCGCCGTTGGACGCGCTGATCGCGGAGCACCCGGCGCTGGTCGCGCGGACACCCAAGTGGGGCCGGCTGCCGGGGCTGCGCAGCTTCACGGTCACGGGCGCGCGCGGCGAGGCGCTGGTCTATCTGTTGGATCGCGCGGGGATCGCGGTCTCGACGGGTTCAGCCTGCGCGGCGGGCGTGGCCGGGCCGTCGCATGTGCTGCTGGCGATGGGCTTGGACGAGGCGACCGCACTTGGGGCTTTGCGCGTCTCAGTCGGCGCCGGGTCCACGCTGGCGGATGTCGAGGCGCTGGTGGAGGCGCTCCCGGGGGCTGTCGAACGGGCGCAGGCGGCGGCTGCGGTGACCGTGGCGCCGCGTCACGCGAGACCGGCGGCTGGGATCGCGCCCGGACGGCCGCAGGCGCGCGAGGCGCCGCCGCCCCGGCACGTGGCTGGCGGTCCGGGGGCGGCGTGAGGGTCTTGGCCGCGCTGTCCGGCGGTGTCGACAGCGCCGTGGCGGCCGCGCGCGCACAGGCCGCGGGACACGAGGTGGTGGGCGTGCATATGGCGTTGACGCGGCGGCCGGCGGCGACGCGGCAGTCCGCCCGGGGCTGCTGTTCCATCGAAGACGCGGGCGACGCCCGGCGCGCCGCGGACCGCCTCGGGATCGACTTCTACGTCTGGGACCTGTCGGAGGAGTTCGAGGACCTTGTGGTGCGCGATTTCCTTGAGACGTACGCCGTTGGTCGCACGCCCAACCCG
>JAITLE010000019.1 GCA_031278075.1 Bifidobacteriaceae bacterium
TGCGGCCGAAGGAAGCGTTGTTCGTCTGGACGATCACGACCTCCGCGCCCGCGCGGACCGTCTCGGCGACTATTGCGTCATAGGCCACCTCGAAGCAGATGACATCGCCCAACGCGACCGTCCGTCCGAGCACAGCGGCTTCGAGGTCTAACACGCCCACATCGTCACCGGCCAGCATGTCTGTCGTGATGAGGTCCACCTTCGAGGTGAACAGCCGGAAGAAGCTGCGCGCCGGCATGTATTCCGCGAACGGCGCCGGGTGTTGCTTCGCGTAGAGGTCGACCACACCCTGCCCCGCCACCCACAACAGGCCCTGGTTGTAGCGTTGGCCGTCGCCGGTGTACTCCATCGCTCCGACCAGGAGCGGGGCGCCGGCCAGCGTCGCGGCGTGGTCGATCGCCGCCTTCGCCTGGGAATCGGCTCTCGGGTCGATGTCTGTCGAGTTCTCGGGCCACAGCACAACGTCGAGCGGCCCCACCGCCTGGCCGGACATCAGCACCGCGGTCTGCTCGACGTGGTTCTCCAGCACTTGGCGTTGCTGCGCGAACAGCCCCTCCGCGGTCACGTCCACGTCGCCCTGGACGGCGCCCGCGGTGAGTGTTCCCCGCTCAGCGGCCGCGTCGATCGGGAGCGTCAACGGGATGAGCACCACGCCGATGATCACGGCGCCCGCGATCCCAGCGCCCAGGGACGCGCCGTCCGCCAGCGCCATCACCCCCGCGACGGCCAAAGTCGCGAGCAGCGCCACCGCTAGCCCCACCAACGGCACGCCGCCGATGAACGCCCAACGGCCCAGCGGCCCTGTCGCCTGGGTGAAGCCGATCCGCCCCCATGGGAAACCCCCGAACGGCACGAATGAACGCAGGGTGTCCGCCGCGGTGAGCGCGAACGCGAACCCGACGGCGCCGAGCCAACGGTTCGGCCTGCGGCCGAACTCGACCAGTGGGCGGGCCAGCCCGTAGACGAATGGGCCCAACGCCACGCCGAGCGCCGAGACTATCGCCAACGCGAGATAAGGCAGCGGCCCGGCGGCGTTATAGGCCCAGCCGAGCAGCGGGAGGAACTGGGCCAAGCCGAAGACGAGTCCCACTGCCAGGGACCGCCAGGCGCCAGCCCGGAGCACCGCGAGGTATAGGCCGGCGACGGCCGCTGGCGCCAAGAACCACAGTCCGGCCGGCTTGAACGCCAGATATGAGACGAATCCCGAGACCGCCGCCAGGCCAAACGTCATCCATCGCGCGATCTTGGGGGGCACACGCCGATTCTAACCACGCCCGCAGGCGAAGTGCCGACGCAACGCCGACACCAGCCACGCCGAAGTCCGCGAGCGCGGCGCGCCGGGGCGAGCGCACAGCCGACGGCGCCACACGCCCGCCCGTCACCCGAGGGGCCCTCGCCGGGCGCGTCGGAGCGCCCGTGCGAGCTTCGGACCAGGACCTGCCTGTTTTCTAATGCTCGCCGGGCGCTCCAGAACTGGGTTGTCGCGGTGGCGGCCGCCGAACGGGGCGCCGCCGCCCAGAACTCCCTCGGAGAAAAGTACCTGGCGCGCGCCCGCTTAGCCAAACCGGCCGTGTCGCATTCCGGCGTGTCTCAAGCCGGACTCTAGACTTCGCCGCGTCACCCCTGGTCAAAGGCCACAACCCCGCGGCGTAACCGGCCGATCGCTTGTTCCGCATTGTGATACAGATCGCTGTCGGGCGCGACCGACCGGATGTGGTCCAGCACATCCACCACTCGGTTCGCCAGCCGCACGAAGTCGCCCGGGCTGAGCAGCTCGCCGCCTTCCAAGGTGCGCGCCAGCGTCTCGCCGGCCGCCCACCGCCCCATCGCCTGGGAAGCCGCCGCCTCCACACCCGGACTCGGTGGCACGTCGTGCAGCTCTTCCGCCCGCGTGATCCGCCGCCACGCGCGTTGTTGGGCCGCGATTGTTTGACGCACGATGCCGTGCGGCTCGTCCCCCTCCCCCCTCGCCTCCGTGCGTGGCTCGTAGACCAGCGCGGTGACCGCGGCCGCGAGCGACACCGGGTCCAAACCATCCCACACGCCGGTGCGCACGCATTCCGCGATCGTCAGGTCGCGTTCTGCGTAAATCCGCCGCAGGATGCGGCCGGCGGCTGTCACAGTCCCGTCGCTCAGGTAGCCGAGGGATGCGAGCACGCCACTGATCCTGTCGAATTGCCGCGCCAGAGATCCTGTCCGGCGGCGCATGATCCGCTCCAGGGAATCGCGCTGGGCGCGCGCCTTGGCGATCCGCCGCGCTTGACGGGCGTGCGCCTCGCGATCGGGACAACTGTGGACGGGATGCGAGCGCAACTGGGCGCGCAGCGCCGCGGCCTCGCGCCCCGCCGCCTGCGGCGCGACGCCCATGGGACCGCCGGACGCGGTGCTGGTCCGAGACCGGTCGGCATCGGGCGTCGCGCCGGAGGCGGATCCGCTGGTCTCGGGGCTGGGCGGCGGGCTGACTGCGCCGTCGGGAGCGGCCGCCGCGCGCATGCGGGCGACGAGCGCCGCGCGCTGCTCAGGGGTCTTGGTCGGCTCGCCGCTCGCCAATTTGATGTGCGCCGCCAAGGAGATCCCCGGCCCCGCGTCGGCGATGACCTGGCGCCGGGCTTTGCCGCTCTCCGCGAGGACGATCGGGCGGCCCGCGCCGGTCTTGCCCGCGTGGAGCACCAGCATCAGGCCGCGGCGCGGCCCGCTGGGGGCCCGCAGGATGTCCCCGCGGCGTAGCTGGCTGACGATCGAGCGGGTCTCGTCGCGGCGGGCCTGGGCGCGGGACTGCCGAGCGGACTTCTCCAGCTCTGTCAGCCGGTCGCGGATCGCCTGATAGGACTCGATGTCACCCCGCTCGCAGACCATCGCGGCGGCATGGCTGACGATCACACGATCAAGCTCGCGGATTTGACCGGCGAGCCCCGCCACGGAACGGTCCGCCTGGAACTGCGCGAACGAGAGGTCCAACACCGCGCGGGCCCGCTCGGCGCCCAAACGGTCGGTCAAATTGACGGTCATGTTGTATGTCGGCCGGAACGCGCTGCGCAGCGGGTAGGTGCGCTTGGACGCGAGGGGCAAAACCTTCGCGGGCGCCACTCTCGGCCCCGCCACCACCACGGCATGCCCTTCGACGTCGATCCCGCGCCGCCCGGCCCGGCCGGTGAGCTGCGTGTACTCCCCCGGGGTGATGTCCGAATGCTCGGCGCCGTCCCACTTGTCCAGCCGGTCCATCACAACGGTCCGCGCGGGCATGTTGATGCCGAGGGCGAGCGTCTCGGTCGCGAACACCACTTTGAGGAGCCCGGCCTGGAACAACTCCTCGACCGCCTCCTTGAACAGCGGCAGCATCCCCGCGTGGTGCGGGGCGAAGCCCGCCCTGGCGCCGTCCAGGAAAGACTGATAGCCGATCACCCCCAGGTCGCCTGACGCGACTTGGGCCGCGCGGCGCTCCACCAGTTCGGCGATCTCAGCCGCCTCCGGCGGCGTGGTCAACACCAAACCACTCCTCAAGCACTCCGCGGCGGCCGCCTCGCAACCCGCCCGCGAGAAGACGAAGTACAGCGCCGGCAGGAGGCTTTCGGCTTCGAGCGCCCGGACCACAGCCTGCCTAGAAGCGGTTCTGGGTCTGGCGCCATCATCCCACCGGGGACGGCCGCGCCCGCCCCTAGGCCGGCTCGGCCGCCCGGACCGGGCGACGTCCAGCGCCAGCTCCGGATTCAATCTGGTCGACTGCTCCCCCGAGGCGAGCGGCGCGTACAGGTCCTTCAAGCCCTCCTGGGTCAACATGTGCTGCCACAACGGCACCGGCCGCACATCCGAGACCACCACACGGACGGCGCCGCGGACCAACGCCAGCCATTCGCCGAACTCCTCAGCGTTCGACACGGTGGCCGACAACGCGGCCACTTGCACGGAAGCTGGGAGCTGAATCAGCACCTCCTCCCACACCGGCCCACGGAAACGGTCGGCGAGGTAGTGGACCTCGTCCAACACGACCAGCCACAGGTCGCGGAGGGGCGCCACGTCTTGGTAGAGCATGTTCCGCAGCACCTCGGTGGTCATCACCACGATCGGCGCATCCGGACGGATCGACTGGTCCCCGGTCAACAACCCGACAGACGGGAAGCCATAGCGTTCGCCGAGCTCCCGGAACTTCTGATTCGACAGCGCCTTGATCGGTGTTGTGAAGAACGCCCGGCGGCCGGCCTGACGCGCCAGGTCTATCCCGAACAGCGCGACCGCGGTCTTCCCCGCGCCGGTGGGCGCGGCCACCAGGACGGACTCACCCGCCAGCAGACCCGCGCACGCCTCACGCTGGTATTCGTCGAGGACGAACCCGAGATCCGCCTCGAACCGGTTGATTGGCGCGGCGGCCTGGCGTGCTCGGAACGCGGCATAGGCCTCGGCCGGCCCACCGCTCACGGACGAGCCGCCAGCACCCGCAGGGCGCCGCTGACGCAGGAGCACTCCAACGGCAGCGGACCCACGCGCTCACCGTCGGTGTGCGCGTCCGGGGGCTCTCCGCCCAGATCCGGACGCGGGATCAAGGTCACCTCCTTGCCCCGCAAGACCGTCACCGCGGGATGCCGGATGTGGGTGCCGCGGTAGACCCTCGGGAACACCGAGAGCAGGGTCGCGGTCGAGACGGGACCGGCCAGCACCACGTCGAGCTGGCCGTCGTCGAGGGTGGCGTCTGGTGCGATGTGCATGCCGCCGCCGATGTCCGACCCGTTCGCCACCGCCACCAACGCGCCAGCCGATTGCCAGGCGACCTCGCCGTCTATGTCGACCTGGAACCCGTACGGCCGGTACCGCCCGAGTTCCTGGAACAACGCCCGCACGTAGACCGAACCACCCCTCGGCCAACGTAGCTGGTTGGCCCGAGCGTTGACCGCCGCGTCGAACCCGGCGGACAAGACCCCGGCGTACCACTCAGACATGGAGTGTGTCCCGTCGGTGACGCGCACCGCGTCCACGATTCGCGGCCCCGCCTCCAGCGCGTCCTCGATGGCTTGGATGGATGACTCCACATTGTGCCGCGGGATGCCCAGGATCCGGGCCACGTCGTTGCCCCGCCCCAGCGGGATGATCCCGAGCGGCAGGGTGGTGCCCGCCACGATGTTCACGCCAAGATGCGTCATGCCGTCACCGCCCGCCACGATGAGGGCGTCGACACCGTCGACCACCGCTTGCCTGGCCGATTGGTGCGCCGCGGCCAGGTCCGGCGCCGACAGGTCGACCACTTGGTGGCCACGCTCCACGAGCATCATCCCGACTCGCGCGCCCGCGCTCTCCGCCCGGCCCTTGGCGGCGGTGGGGTTCACGACCACACCCAAGACGGCCATCTCATGCGTCCTTGCGCCCGGCCAAGACAGCCCACGAGTCGTAGACGGCCTGGTTGGCGGCTCGCCTCCGAGCGCGTCGCCGGGCGATGCGGTCGAGCCGCGACACCCGGCGCGCGTTCAAATCCGCTCGGTCCGCGAATATGGCGACCTCGGGGATCGGTTGAGGTCGCCAGTCGGCGGCTGTGACCGCTGCGCCCGCGAGCGCGTCAGCCGCCTCAGCCAACGCCGTCATCAGCTCCTTGACGCGTCGCCAAAGCCACCGCAGCGAGAAGAACGCGCCGGCGAGTCCCGCGGCGACAAGGCCGCACCACACCCAAAGCCACACGTCCCAACAGCTTACCCACCAAGGCCACCCCCCGACATTGCCATGAGTTGTCCATGCCGGCGCCGCGACTCGGCGCGTCGCCGCTCAAATCCGGGAACACGGGCAGGTGCGGCCCCAACGTCTCCGCTGGTCAATGGCGGGACGGTCGCCCAAATCGGCAGGCGCCCGGGCTGAGTTGGGGCCGGGGTCGCGTGGCGCGGAACTCTACACTTCTCGCTCCAGACGGGAGAAGTGTAGGAATGGTCACACCCGCCCAGATCGGGGTTCAGGTGGCCAGAACCAGCGTAAGCCCCTGACCTGCGGAAACGTCCCCCGGGCAGGTTCACGGTGACGGCGCGGGCCGGGGCGGGGGTCGCGGAACTCTACACTTCTCGCTCCAGACGGGAGAAGTGTAGGAATGGTGACGCCCGCCCGGATCGGGGTTCAGGTGGCCAGAGCCGTCACAAGCCCCTGGCCTGCGGAAACGTCCCCAGTACTGGTTGGCGGTCAAGACGCGGGCCGGGGTGTGGGTCGCGGAACTCTACACTTCTCGTCTCTGACGGGAGAAGTGTAGGAATGGTGACACCCGCCCGGATGGGGGTTCAGGGGGCCAGAACCAGCGTGAGCCCCTGACCTGCGGAAACGGTTCCCGGGCGGGTTGGAGGTCAAGACGCGGGCCGGGGCGGGGTCGCAGAACTCTACACTTCACGCCCCACACGGGTGAAATGTAGGTATGGTGACACCCGCTCGGATCGGGGTTC
>JAITLE010000023.1 GCA_031278075.1 Bifidobacteriaceae bacterium
GCCGGATCAAGCTCGGCCAGCCGGGCAGCCTGATCGCTGTCAAGACGTACCTCACTGCGAGCATGCTCCAGACCAGTCGACGTTTTCCCACAGGCGCGCGCGCCTTCGATGACAACCCCACCCATGGCCCTCAGCAGCGCCTCAACCCTGTCATCCACGACTCTGGCTATATAGCTCATGACAAGAGGATACACCCAAATGCGACGTTTGGAACCACCTATTTCCGATGGTCTCACCCAGCCATTTGCGAAGATGAAGGAGAGATTGAAGGCCTTGATTTCACGGATGGTCACTTTGATGTGGTCCACCACGTCGGCGGCATCACCCACTTCAACGACAAAGCCGCTGCCATCGCTCAGATGGTTCGCGTGGCGAAGCCGGGCGCTCGATTCATGATCGTCACGAGTCCGCCGAACATGTCCGCAAGTTGTGTCAACGCCTGCCCATCGTGCGCCGCTACTACCAGGGCGTCGACGACGAGGCCGCGGTCTTCGGCGAGTCGCGCCGGCTCCTCGTGTCCACTCTATGCCGCCGCAAGATGACCCCGACCGTCTGCCTGGTGATCGCGTATGCCTCGAAGGCCCAGGCGATGAGCGGAGCGCGGCCTGGATCGACCTCGACAGTGCGGCACTCCCGCCCGTTCTCATCGCGCTTGCGGATATTGAAGTAGCCAAGCCGGGCGCGGTTGCCGCCAAGCTGTCCTGCGAGCTGACCGACATAATGGGCGCCTCTGGCCGGGCGATGGTCGAGGCCCTGATCGCCGGGGAGCGGGACCCGCGCAAACTGGCGCGGCTGGCCCGCCCGAACGTGAAGTCCTCCCAGGACGACCTGGCCGAGGCGTTGACCGGCCGGTTCACCGACCACCACGCGTTCATGACCAAAGTCCACCTCGACTTGGTCGACCACCTGGCAGCGAAGATCGCCCAGGTCGACGCGATGATCGACGCCTACTTCGACGCCGCCGGTCCCGGCGCGCCCGGCGGGTCCGCAGGCCCGGGCGACCGGTCGGAGATGGCCGCGGCGCGGAAGCTGCTCGACACGATCCCCGGCGTGTCCGAGCACGTGGCCGAGGTGATCTTGTCCGAGGTCGGACCGGACGTGTGCGCGGTCCCAGACGCCGCCCACCTCGCGTCTTGGGCCGGGGTCGCGCCCGGGTCGGACGTGTCCGCGGGCAGGGTCAAGTCGTCCAAGTGCCGCAAGGGCGACACCCACCTCAAAGCCGCCCTCGGGATGGCGGCGTTGGCCGTCACCCGCTGCAAACCCTGCTATCTGCAAGCGTTCTACAAACGGGTCCGCTCCAGCCGCGGGCACATGAAGGCACTCGTCGCAGTCCAGCGGAAGATCATCGAGTCGGCCTGGCACATCTTGCCCAAACGCGAGCCGTACAAAGAACTCGGCGCCGACTTCTACGCCAAACGCCGACCCGCCAACACCATCCGCAAGGCCGTCGCCCAACTCAAAGCCGCCGGCTACAGTGCCGCCGTCGGCCCCCGCGGCGCCATCGCCGCCCAACCCGCGCCCGCCTGACCGGCAACGGCGAAACACCTGGTCACCGCCGCGTGGCTGGGGCGCTTTCATATTAGGGAGTCACGGTCTGCAGGCTCTCGGTTTTATGCTTTGCAGGCTACTCGTTTCGCGAAACGCAGGCGCGTCGGCCGCCGGGTTCTGGAAACGGTCCACCCCTGTGACGATTGTCACCGCCATCGTCGTCGCCGCGCTGCTGTCCAGCCTGGCGTCGAACCTCGCCAAGGGCGCAGGCGAGGACGCGCCGCTCGTGGTCGCCGTCTCCGCCATCGTGTAAAATGTACTGTGGGTCGAGTTTGAGGGAGGTGGTCACGCATGGGTGACGCGGTGAAGGCGCCGAGGTCGGTGAACGCCTTGGGGTGGGATCGGGGCTTGTCGCGCGCGGGATTCGGGAGGCGCACTGGAGCCGGGCGGGCCACGCCGGCGCGGCGCCGGGCGCCCGGCGACGGCCAGGGGGCGCGATGCCGAAGGGTTTGACGAGGAAGCGGGAGGCCCGGTTGGGCGCGATCCTTGACGCCGCCGCAGACTTGTTCACCCGCAGGGGGTATGACCAGACCACCGTGGATGACATCTTGGCAGTGGTGGGGATGGGCAAGGGCACGTTCTACCACTACTTCAAGTCGAAGGAAGATGTCCTGGAAGGAGTGGTCGATCGGCTGGTGGCCCTGGTGGTCCAGCGTGTCGAGGCGATCGCCGAGGCCCCTGGGTTGGATGGGCACACCAGGCTGGTCCAGATGATCGCGGCGGTCAACGTCGAGCAAACACCGGACGGCGGCATCGTCGGGGTGCTGCACGAGGGCGCCATCGCGCGGTTGCATCAGGCTTCTATCACCCGCACTATCCGGCTGGTCGCGCCGGTCCTGGCCAAAGCTGTTGAACAGGGCGTGGCCGAGGGCGTCTACTCCACCCCGCGCCCGCTTGAGACCGTCGAGTTCTTGCTGGCGGGCGACTCGGCGATGTTCGATTTCGGGATGTTCGACTGGACCGAGGAACAGTTCGCCAGCCGGGTGGCCGAGTTCGTCAGGATCATGGAACTGGCTTTGGGCGCCGCCGAGGGCAGCTTCGGTTTTCTGGCTGAGGCGCCGCGGCAGCCCCGAGAAGTCCCCGCCGGGCCTGGCGCCGCGAAGGACCGTGCGCCGCGCCCCGCTGCCCGCGAGGATAGGGATTGAACCATGACTTCTGCTCCGGCGAACGGCGCCGCCCTGGCCCGCGCCAAGGATTTGATCGCTGATCTGCGGTTGTCCGGTGTCTCTTGCGTTTTGTACGGGTCGCGTGGGGTGGCCCTTCATCTTGGGGGGCCGTTTCGTCAGTTGGGGGACACCGATCTGTTGGTTGACGACGCCTGGCTGGCCGAACGTTGGCAGGACCTCCAAAGTGTCATGGCTGGCTTGGGCTACCGGCTGACGGACCAGGCCGAGCGTGAGTTCAGCGACGCCGCCGGGAACGTGGTGGCGTTCGCGGCCGTCTCCGCACTGGTCCAAGACGGCATCGTCCAAGCGATTGGCGGCGATGACCTGGTGATGGTCGATGGCGTGCGCACCCTCTCGCTGCCTGCCTTCCAACGGCCCTACGAGTTCAGCGCCCGTGACGGCTACCGCCGCGACCAGCGCAACAAGAACGACGCCGAAGTCATCGCCCTGATCCGCTCGGAGGTTGTAGACGCGGCCGGACCGGGCGGAATCAAGGAGGAACAATGACCGCCACTTCCGAACCGACGCCGACGGAACTCCTGCTTGGCGAGACACCTACGAGTACGGCCTGCTGGCCGAAGAATGGAGAAGCGATGAGTAGATACGCCGAAGGCGTGGCTCGCATCGAGGCCTCATGTGGTGGCGGCAAGGATAACGTGATCGCGTTGGCGACCGTCACCACCGAGCTGAACGCCGCCGGTCAGGCTCGGCCTGCCGTGCGGGAAGTGGACGCGATGTACGAGGATGGCGTGTTCTATGTGACGACCACAGCCACCTCGAACAAGGTCATTCAGATTGCCGCCAACAACGAGGCCGCATTCGCCGTCGGCGGCGAGGGCATCTACGGGCATGGGATCGCCGAGAACCTGGGCTGGGTGCTCGACCCGAAGAACGCCGCCTGGCGTGGGAAGCTGCGCGAGGCGTTCGCCGATTGGTACGACGCCGCCAACAACGAACAAGACCCGAACTGCGCCATCGTGGCGATCCGGGTCACGAGTTGTTCCATCTTCCAGGACCACGGAGCCGTCCGCTACGACCTCGACTTGGTGAACAAGACCGAAGCCGGCGACGGCCCCGGGAGATGACATGGCCGCCATTGAAGGAGAGGCATGACCACGAAGATTCAGGAAGTCACTATCGACTGCGCCGATGCCGCCCGGCTGGCCGAGTTCTGGGGCACGCTGCTGGAGCGCCCTTGGGGCTACCAGCCCGCGCCCGGCCTGTCCTGTCCGAAGGCGCCTTTGCCGGAGCCCATCACGGGCCGAGCAGCGGGAACGGCACAACCGTAACGCCATCCGGGCGCCGATGGGCAAACCCGTTGGCCGT
>JAITLE010000208.1 GCA_031278075.1 Bifidobacteriaceae bacterium
GGAACCGCCATGGCCAACAGCGCTGCGCCATTCAAGGCTCTGGACGCTTTCAAGATTCACCGCGACCTGATTGAGGACTACCGCCAGTTCACCGAGGGCTTCGTTGAGATCAGCGACCAGCGTTTGGCTCAGTCCGTGCGCGACCAGTCAGATCGGGGCGCGCAGTGGCCAGACCCCTGGCTGTCCCTCAACCCAACTTTCGCCGGAGGCGGCACTGTCGATGACTTGGTGAGCAACGGCTCTCTCCTGGCCGCGACCGCTGCCCTGTTTCGCCTCGGCGGCAAGCCGCTTTCGCTCTACCAGCACCAGGTCGAGGCTATAACTGCGGCCTCCCAGCGGAACTCATATGTTCTGACCACAGGCACTGGCTCGGGCAAGTCGCTGGGCTACATCATCCCGATCGTCGACTACGTGTTGCGGCATCGGCGGCGGGCCGGTATCAAGGCGATCATCGTCTACCCGATGAACGCGTTGGCAAACAGCCAGGTTCAAGAGCTGGAGAAATTCCTCGGCAAACCCAAGGACGGCGGCGAAGGCATCGCTTACAAGCGTTACACCGGCCAGGAGCAGGAGGATGAGCGAGAGCGAATCCTTGCCCGCCCGCCCGACATCCTGCTCACCAACTACGTGATGCTGGAGCTCCTCCTGACCCGACCGGCCGAACGCGCCAAGCTGTTCGGCGCCACCAGTCATCTCCAGTTCCTCGTCTTGGATGAACTGCACACCTACCGTGGTCGCCAAGGCGCAGACGTGGCCATGCTGGTGCGCCGAGTCCGTGAAGCCTCGCAGGCCAAGAGCGACCTCCAGTGCATCGGCACCTCGGCAACCATGTCCACCGCCGCCACCGCCGACGAGCAGCGCGTCGAAGTCGCGGCCGTCGCCTCCCAAGTCTTCGGCACTCTGGTCCGCCCCGAGAACGTCATCTCCGAAACCCTCGTCCGCGCCACCAATACCGACTCCGAGGCCGATCTTGGCCCTGTGGTCGATGCGCGTGGGACCGCCGAATCGAACGATCCGCGCCTGTCAGCCGGTTATGCCGAGTTGTCCCGCGATCCCTTGGCGGCATGGATCGAGCGCAAATTCGGTCTGGCCGAAGAGGCCGGATCGGGCATCCTGGTGCGCGGTGCTCCAACAACGGTCAAGATGGCGAGCATCGACCTGGCCGCCCAGACTGGGCGCTTGGCCGAGGCCTGTCGAGTCGCCATCCAGCAAACCTTGTTGGCCGGCGCCCGAGCCGTAAACCCCGTGTCCCAACGCCCCCTGTTCGCGTTCCGCCTGCACCAATTCATCTCCAAGGGGGCGTCGGTGTACGTCACGTTGGAACCGGAGGCCAGCCGCGCCATCGAACACGAGTACCAGATGGTCTTGCCCGGACCTGCGGGCAACGCCGCCGCCGAGCGCCGCCTGTACCCGCTGGCGTTTTGCCGCGACTGCGGCCAGGAGTACCTGATGGTCGAGCGTGATCAGCAGAAGCACGCCTTCGTCGCCCGCCGCCGGATGCAGATCCGCGACGAACGGGACGGCTACCTCTACGTTGACACGAAAGACCCTTGGCCCGGCGATCCCATCGACCGCATACCCGACGTTTGGACCGAGACTTCGACCAACGGAACGCTGCGGGTCATTCCGTCGCGCCGGGAGCGGGTGCCGCAAGCTGTCACAGTCAATCGCATGGGCGAGATTCTCGAACCCGACGACTTTCCCAACAATCCTGACCGCCTCGAGGCGGCCTGGATTCCGAAGGGACTGCTGTTCTGTCTGCGCTGCGGCACCACCTATCACCAGGCCCGGGCCCTGGAAGCGTCCAAAGTCGCCACCCTCGACCAAGAGGGCCGTTCCAGCGCCATGACAGTGCTGAGCCTGTCGATCTTGAAGTCGTTGGAGCAGTTCAAGGGCCTGCCCAAGGATGTCAAGAAACTGTTGACATTCGTGGACAATCGGCAAGACGCCAGCCTCCAAGCTGGGCACGTCAACGACTTCGTGCTAGTCGGCCAGCTACGCGCCGCTATTCGCGCCGCCTCCGCCCACGCCGGGGCAGAAGGCCTCGACCCGCTGGAATACGCTCAGACTCTTCCCCAATACCTTGGCCTCGAACCAAGCCACTACGCGCAGAACCCATACTCGTTCGATATTCAACCGGCCAAACGGGCGCTGGCCAAAGTAGTCGAATACCGCGCTCTGCAAGACCTCCGGCGCGGCTGGCGCATCACCCTGCCCAACTTGGAGCAGACCGGACTGGCCAAGATCGCCTACCCCACCGCCATGTCGCTGTGCCAGCATGACAAGTCGTGGGATACCGCGCATCCGCTGCTGCGAACCGCCCATCCGGACAAACGCAAAGAGTTTGTCACTGTCATGCTGGACGAATTCCGTCGCGTCCTCGCCATCGACACCGACCTATTCGGCCAAGACCATGTTGACCAACTCCAGCGCCTCAGCCGCGAGCACCTGACCGGGGTCTGGACGGTCGAAGATGGCGAACCGGCGCCAGATGTCGGCTACGCCGTTCTCGGCGCAAAGCCAAGCGGCTCATCCCGCTCGGTGCTGTCCATCTCCCGCCTCTCGCTGTTGGGCCGCTGGTTGGCTCGCCAGTTCGATCCGACGCCCGGCGGCCACGAAGTCGAAGCCATCCAAGAGTCTCTAGTCAAAGTGCTGACGCACAATGGCATCTTGGCGACGGTCG
Organism: Bifidobacteriaceae bacterium; assembly: GCA_031278075.1. GTDB lineage: Bacteria > Actinomycetota > Actinomycetes > Actinomycetales > WQXJ01 > JAIRTF01. Next base: position 2,684 of record JAITLE010000208.1, read on the forward strand.
CTGGCCGGGAAGAGACCGGCTACCGTCTCAAGCTCCACCAAATCAAAGTGCTCCCCAGCGACGGCAAGTACGGTGCGCCCGATCCGTTACGCCGCACCAACGACCGCGAATCCGGCACCCGCGTCGTCGAATACTTCCAACAGCTCTACCTCGACGCGGGAAGTGAGCTTTCCACCATCCAAGCCCGCGAGCACACCGCTCAGGTCCGCGCGGAGGACCGCGAGAAACGCGAACGGCTGTTCCGCGAAGGCGAACTCAAACTGTTGTACTGCTCTCCAACAATGGAACTGGGCGTCGACATCGCTTCGCTCAACACCGTCGCCATGCGCAACGTTCCGCCAACCCCGGCGAACTACGCCCAGCGTTCCGGCAGGGCAGGCCGCTCAGGCCAGCCCGCCTTGGCCCTGACCTACTGCGCCAGCGGCAACGCCCACGATTCCTACTACTTCAAGCGTTCCGACCAGATGGTCTCAGGCCGTGTACTGCCGCCTCGCATCGACCTGGCCAACGAAGACCTGGTGCGGTCGCATGTCCACTCAATCTGGCTCGCGGCCAGCGGCGCCAGCCTCGGCAAGTCGATGAGGAACGTGGTCGCTATCCCCGCCGCTGGCGACGACTACCCGGTCGTGGACGAACTCATCGCCAAATTCACCGACCCGACCTTGCCCCAACGGGCAAGTCAGTCCGCCCACGCTGTGCTCGACCCGATGGCGGGAGATTTGGGCCAGGCCCCTTGGTGGTCCGACACATGGGTAGACGATGTGGTCCGTGGCGCCCCCGCCGCTTTCGACCAGGCCTGCCAGCGGTGGCGCATGCTGGACCGCGTCACCAGGGGCGAGATGGAGACCGCCGCCAAGATGATCCAAGACACCTCGCTGAACAAGAAGGAGCGGCAGAACGCCGAGAACCGGATGACCGAGGCTCGGCGCCAGCGCGACCTCCTGCTCAATGACACCGACGAGGCCCACTTCGGCGGTGATTTCTACCCCTACCGCTACTTCGCCTCCGAAGGTTTCCTGCCCGGCTACTCTTTCCCCCGACTGCCGTTGGCTGCGTACATACCCGGCAGGCAGAACAAGGAAGCGACCTGGCTGCAACGCCCCCGGTTCCTGGCCCTGCGGGAATTCGGCCCCGGAGCGTTCATCTACCACGAAGGCGCCCGCTACAAAGTTGTCCGCATCAACCTGCCCCGCCCCAGCGGCAAGGCCGGCGAGCAGGACGGCAACGTCAGCCTGAGGCAGGTGCGGGTCTGCGACGCCTGCGGCTACCACCATGACCGCGAGATCGGTGTCGACCTGTGCCAGAACTGCGGGGCCATGCTCGGCGATCCCATGACCAACTTGCTGCCCATGCAACTGGTCATCACCCGCCGCCGCGACCGGATCGGGGCGGACGAAGAGGAACGCCAACGGGCCGGATTCTCCATCGCGACCTCCTACCGCTTCACCAGCCGGGGCAACCGCCCGGCCAGCCTCCAAGCCACAGTCACCGACCACGACGGGCCCGTCGCCACGATCCAATACGGCGATGCCGCCGAACTCCGGTCCATCAACCGAGGCCACCGCCGCCGGGCGACAGGAACGGACGGTTTCTGGCTCGACACGGTGCGTGGCGAGTGGCTCTCCGACAGCCGCGCCGCCGCGCTCGACGTCGAAGGTGAGGACGATGACGCCCCCAGGGCCGATGACGTGCCCCGCAAGCAGCGGGTCATCCCGTTCGTCGAGGACCGCCGCAACATCGCCATCATGCGCTGGGCAGAGCCAGTCAGCGACGCGCTGGCGGTGACGTTGATGAACGCTGTCGAACGCGGTATCGAGACGGTCTTCCAACTCGAAGATTCCGAACTCACCACCGAACTGCTGCCGGACTCAGACAAACTGGGCCGCTTCATGATCGTCGAAGCCGCCGAAGGTGGGGCGGGAGTCTTGCGGCGTGTTCAAGGCGAGGAAGACGCTATCAGAAGAGTCGCCAAACTCTCTTTAGAAATCATCCACGTCGACCCAGCCACAGGTGAAGATGAGCCGGATGCGTGCGTTCGGGGCTGCTACCGTTGCCTGCTCACGTACGGCAACCAAAACAGCCACGAGTTGATCGACCGACGGCTCGCCGTCCCGCTCCTGCTCCGGCTCCTTGACTCGAGAACCTTGCCGGACACCGCCGGGCAGACACCGCCTCCGCCGCCGCCGAATGCGGCCACGCCGTCGCCGAAGACCGCCGGCCCGGTCGAGAAGGCCCTGGCCTACCTCATGTCCCACGGGTTGAACCAGCCGAGCAAAACACTCAGCACAGTCGAAGGAGTCCACGTCGACCTGGTTTTCCCACAAGCCAGGGCGGTCGTCGTCTTCGCCGACATGGACCGGCGGCGCGACCTAGACCTCGATCCGCTGACCTTCAGCGGCTGGGACGTGATGACCTGGCCGCCTAATGACCCCTTCGAAGAACTCGTCGCCGCTCATCCGAGCGTGTTCGGATGTGTTGACTGATGCCGAGTTTCAATATCGGAACACTGGTCACCGCCCGCGGCCGCGACTGGGTTGTGCTGCCCGAGAGCCAAGACGACTTCCTCGTGTTGCGCCCCCTGGCTGGAGGCGGACTCGACGTGGCGGGTGTTCTCCCAGCAGTCGAACCAGTCACTCCGGCCACTTTCACCGCCCCGTCCGCCGACGATCTCGGGGACTACCACTCCGCCGCGCTGTTGAGGGACGCCCTGCGCATCGGCTTCCGCTCAACCGGGGGCCCATTTCGCTCTTTGGCTTCCCTCAACGTCGACCCACGGCCTTTCCAGTACGTGCCTCTCTTGATGGCGCTGCGCCAAGAGACCGTTCGCCTGCTGATCGCTGACGATGTCGGCATCGGCAAGACCATCGAAGCGGGCTTGGTCGCCAGCGAACTCTTGGCCCAGGGCAGCGCCGAGCGCCTCGCCGTGCTCTGCCCGCCGTCTCTGGCCGAACAATGGCAAGCCGAACTGCGAGAGAAATTCGGCCTCGACGCGGAGCTGGTCCTCGGCTCCACAGTCAACCGCCTGCAACGCCGACTCAAGTACGGCGAATCCATCTTCGAGCGCTACCCGATGACTATCGTCTCGACTGACTTCATCAAGGCCGACCGCCGCCGCGACGACTTCCTGCGGGCCGCTCCGGACCTCATCGTCGTGGACGAGGCCCACACCTGCGTGGTCGATGACGGCGGCGGCGGCGGCCGCGCCAGAACCCAGCGCTACCGACTCCTCGAAGAACTGTCGAGCCAGCCCCGGACCCACCTCGTGCTGGTCACGGCCACGCCGCACTCCGGCAACGAAGGTGCGTTCCGCAACATGCTCGGTCTGCTCGACCCGGGCTTAAAGACGAGCAACCTGGCATCCGACCCGGGCCGCGCCGGCTTGGCGCGCCATCTGGTGCAGCGCCGTCGAGGCGATATCCGGCAGTATCTGGGCACTGACACCCATTTCCCAGCGGACCGCCAGACCCGAGAGGCGCCCTACCAACTCACACCCAAGTACGCCGACCTGCTGCGCGACGTGTACGCCTACGCTCAAGGGCAAGTCACCGACGCCACCGGCAGCCGCGCCCAACAACGCATGCGCTGGTGGTCAGCCCTCAGCCTGCTCCGCTCGGTCGCCTCATCTCCAGCGGCAGCCGCTGAAACCATGCGCACCCGCGCCAACACCAGCGCCGCCGAGACCGTGAAGGCCGTTGACCAGATCGGGCGCGAGGCCATCTTCGACCTGGTGGAGGACGCCAACACCGAAGGCGACGATGCCGCCCCAGGCGCGGCGCCGGCGCAATCCAGCGCCCGGGAACACCCCCTTCTCAGTTTGGCGACCAGGGCCGAAGCGCTCACTGTCGAGGACGACGCCAAACTCTCCAAGCTCGTGACCGAGATCAAATCGCTGCTGAAGGACGGTTTCTCAGCCATCGTTTTCTGCCGGTTCATCCCGACCGCCCGGTACGTCGCCGAGCGCCTGCGCGCGGTGTTCCCCAGGACGCCAATCGAGGTGGTCACCGGCGAACTCGCCCCCGAGGACCGGGCCGCTCGTGTGGCCAACCTCATCGCGGACAGGCCTGAAGACCGTCATATCTTGGTCGCCACCGACTGCCTGTCCGAGGGCGTCAACCTGCAGGACGGCTTCCAAGCCGTGATCCACTACGACCTCGCTTGGAATCCGACCCGACACGAACAGCGCGAAGGCAGAGTTGACCGTTTTGGCCAGATCGCCAACACCGTGCGCGCTGTCACCATCTACGGCGAGGACACCGGCATCGACGGCATCGTCATGGATGTGCTGATCCGCAAGCACGCCCAAATCCGGAAAGACCTCGGCATCAGTGTCCCAGTGCCCAACGAAGCCAACGAGGCAGTGCTGGCCGCGCTCATGGGAGGCCTCATGCTGCGCGGCCAGCCCACCGCTCAGCCCACGTTGGACGACGAGTTGTTCGCCGTCACCGAGCAGTGGTCATCGGCCGCCGAGCAAGAGACCCGCTCTCGCACCCGCTACGCCCAGGCCGCCATCCATCCCGACGAGGTGGCCCTAGAAGTCAACGAAGCCCGCTCGCGAATGGGCGGCTCCCACGATGTGGCGGCTTTTGTCCGCAGCGCCCTCAAAGCCGTCGATGCCGACACCGCCCCCAACGGCGACGACCTGCTGGTCAATGTCGAGTCTTTGCCTGTCGGCCTGAAAGACACGTTGCAGGCCAGCGGCACCCTCCGCTGGGCGCCCGACCTGCCCGTCCCCCACGGCACGGCAGCCATGATCCGTGCCGACAAGCGCGTTGGAGCGTTGGCGCAGTTCGTCCTGGACGGAGCCCTCGACCCCAATCTCCGCCAAGCCCGGCGGCCCGCTAGCCGCGCCGGAGTCATCACCACCAAGGCAGTGGACAAGATGACCACGCTCCTCATCGTCCGCTACCGCATCCACCTCACCCTTCCTGGTCGCAGCGGTCCAAGAGCGCAGGTCGCCGAAGAAGCGAGAGCCATCGCCTTCACCGGACCGCCCAAGAGCCCGACTTGGCTTCCGCCACAGCAGGTCGAAGCCCTACTGGCGTCATCGCCCTCCGCTAACGTGCCCCAAGACCGGGTTCGCGGCCTGATGGGCAACGTGCTCAGGTCACTGGAAGAGAACTGTTCCGCCCTTCTGGACGGCCAAGCCCGCGCCGTCGCGGAAGAACTGCGGCAAGCCCACACCCGGGTCAGGCAGTCCGCCCGGGGCCGCGAAACCGCTGGCGGCTTGACGCTGCGCGGCCTCGAAGTCACCCCTCAGTTGCCTGTGGACATCCTCGGAGCGTTCGTCTACCAGCCAGGAGGTGACCGGTGAGCGGCGCTGGGGCCATCCGCATCGAAGGCGGCATCGTCCCGGCCAGCCTCCTCCAGCTTCTACGCGACGGCGCCCTCGGTTCTGATGAATCCCGCAAGGCGGAAGCCTTCCACATCGTCGGACGGCAAACCATCGCCGATGCCGTCAACCGCGCCTGGTCCTACCTCGTCGGCGCGTGGGAAGCCTGGAACGAAACCCAAGCCAGGCAAGGCGGCCTGGAATCCACCAGCGCCGCCACCGCCCGCGAACGCTGGCTGCTGCCGCTGCTGCAAGAACTCGGCTACGGCAGGCTCGCGCCCAGCCGCGGCGTCACCATCGACGGCCAGTCCTACCCGGTTTCCCACGAGTGGAACCAGGTCCCGATTCATTTGGTCGGCCCCGGCGTGGACCTTGACAGGCGCAACCCCGGCGTCCAAGGCGCGGCGCGCGCTCCGCAGGCAATGGTGCAGGAACTGCTCAACCGCGACGAAGACCGCCT
>JAITLE010000212.1 GCA_031278075.1 Bifidobacteriaceae bacterium
AAGTGTAGGAATGGTGACACCCGCTCGGATCGGGGTCCAGCGGGCCAGAACCGCCGCAGGGCCCTGACCTGCGGAGACCTGCCCCGGGCGGGTTGGCGGTGACGGCGCGGGCCGGGACGAGAGCCGCGGAACTCTACACTTCTCGCCCCAGGGGAGAGAAGTGTAGGAATCGTCACACGCGCCCGGCCACGGCAGCGACACGGACGACATCTCGCCTGGCGCTGTTCACCACGGGCGCTCGGCGCCCGCGTCAGCGACCAGACGCCGGTGCTCCAGGATCGCCGACGCGTCCGTCAGCGACGCGACCTGGTCTAACACGACACGCGACCGGTCGGCATCGTCCACCGCCTCCTGATACCACCCGCGGAACGGGATCTCCAACGTGTCCGGGGCGCCGGCCGCCGTCGCGGCGAACAACTCGGTGAGCACCGCGCGCTGGCCCAGGTAGATCGGGTCGCCGAGGCGCGGCTCCATGACATAGAGCGCGGCCAAGGCCTTGAGCACGGCGATCTCCTCTTCGGTCGCCCGCGGCACCACCACGTCCGCGGCGTGCCGGGTCAACCGCCCGGGGCCGAAGGCAGCCCGGGTGGCACGTTCCGCAGCCAGCACGAAACGCCCGATGAGCTGCGAAGTCATGTCCTTCAGCACGGCCAGCCCGCGGTGCGTGCCGTCCCAACCGTCGGGCCAACAGTCCAGCGCGACCAGACGCGCGGCGGCCTGTTCGAGCGCGGCAGGCTCGCCACCGCCATAGCGTTCGGCGGCGAGCGCCGCGACAGCCGAGCGCTCCGGGGGCGCAGTCAGGGCGTCAGGTGGCACAGCCCCGCCGACGATGCCGTCCTCGACATCGTGCACGCAATACGCGATGTCGTCCGCGAGGTCCATGACCTGCGCCTCCACACAGCGCCGCAGCGGTGGGGCGTCCTGGCGCAACCAATCGAAGACCGCTTGTTCGCCGGCGTAGACCCCGAACTTGGCCGGATCTGAGCCGGCCGGTCCATCACCCAGGCGCCACGGGTACTTGACCGTGGCGTCGAGGCAGGCCCGCGTCAGGTTGAGGCCGACGGAGCGGCCACGGCCGTAGACCTTGGCCTCAAGTCGTGTGAGCAGCCGCAGCGTCTGCGCGTTGCCTTCGAAGCCGCCGGCGGCGCTGGCCACCTGGGCGAGCGCGCGCTCGCCATTGTGCCCGAAGGGCGGGTGGCCCAGGTCGTGGGCGAGGCACGCCGTGTCCACCACATCCGGGTCGCAACCCAACGCTTTACCGAGTTCACGCCCGACCTGGGCGACCTCCAGCGAGTGAGTCAACCGGGTCCGGATGAAGTCGTCCCCGACCGGATGTTCCGCCCGCCACGGCGTCCTCACCTGGGTTTTCGCGCCCAAGCGCCGGAGCGCGGCGGAGTGGACGACGCGCGCTCGGTCACGCTCGAACTCGGTGCGAGCCGAGGTCTTCGCGACTTCATCCACCCAGCGTTCCAAGTCGGCTGCGGAGTAGGGCTCCATGCAGGCACGTTATCAGCCCATATAACCTTGTGGGCGTGGAGCAGACCAACCCAGCACCCGAGCCCAGCGCCAGCCCGCTTGCCGCTCCTGCTTCCCAGCCACCCCTGGGCGAGACCGCAGGCCCGCACGGCCGCACCGTCCTCAGCGCCCACAAGATCTCCAAGGTGTTCTGGATGCGCGGGGCGAAGAAGCCGCTCCACGTGTTCGGCGGGGTGTCGCTGACGCTCCACGCGGGTGAGATGCTGGCGCTGGTCGGGCCGTCCGGTTCGGGGAAATCGACTCTGCTGCGTTGCCTCGCGGGCCTCGAACCGGTCACCGAAGGCCATGTGGTGCTGCTCCAGACGAACCTGACCCGCGCCACCCGGGGCGCCATCGCCGCGATGTTGCGCGAGGATGTGGGTTTGTTGATGGTCAACCCGCCGCTGGTGCCCTCGCTCACCGCGCTGCAGAACGTCGAGTTGCCCGGCCGGCTCGCCGGGCGATCCGCCTGGTCCAACAGGGAACTGGCGGTCCGTGTCCTGACAGACCTGGGCGCGTCGGATCTGGCCGGAAAGGTCCCGGACCAGCTCACCCCGCCGCAAGCGGCCAGGGTGGCGCTCGCTCGGGTGTTGGCGCAGAACCCCAAGATCGTCTTCGCGGACGAGCCGACCGGCCGCCTCGGGATCGAGGACTCGGACCTGGTGCTCACCAGCTTGAAGAAGATGGTCCGGGAGGGTTGCGCGGTCGTGGTCGCGACCCACGATCTGCACCTCGCCGCGCAGGCCGACCGGGTGATCACGGTGATCGACGGCGCCCCGCGGGCCACACTGGAGCGCCCCACCGCCTATGAGATCCTCGGCAGCCTCGAACTTGGCGCCAAGGCCGCGTCCAGGGCCGCCCGTCTCCGCCACGAGCCGGGCGCCCAGCAGGAGGCAGGCGCGTGAGTTTCGGCGCCCTGCGCGAATTCGCGACCAACATCCGCCTGTGGCTGGCGGTGGGTCCGCTCCTGTTCTTGACCGCCGGGATGCTCACAATCGTCTTCTCGCTGCGATCCTTCGAGGAGTCTTTGGCCGAGGAGGAGATCGGCCTGATGGACCAATACGACGCGACGCTTCTCGCGTTTGTGGTGCTCACCACCCTTGGCGCGACCGCGGTCGCGATCTATCAGACCGCCCAGCGGACCCGTCCCAGGACCGCTTACCTCGCCATCGCCGGGCTGGCCCCTTCGGGCGCCGCCGCCCACCTGACCCGACAGGTGTTAGCCGTCTGCTCGGTGGCGGCCATCGGCGGGATCCTCGCGGGCGCGGCGTCCGCGCCAACGGCCAGCAGGTTCATCGCCTGGGCGAGTTCCGGCCGGGCTGATCTGGTGGGCCGCACCGACACGCACGCGATCGTCGGAGCGGGTGTCATCACCTTCGGCCTGGCGCTGATCGCCTCCACCCGGGGCGCGCAGGTGGCGCGGTCAGTCGAGCCGATCGAGGCGCTCAAGCAGCTGCCGTTCCAACCGCGGCGGCGGTCCCGCTGGCGCGCGCGAATCGGTCTCGCCTCCGGGGTCGGAGCGTTGGCGGCGGCCGGCCTGACCGTCTACCTGCCCGGCTTGGAGCGTTTCAAGTTCGAGCCGGTCGCCGTCGCCAACGCCGCAGCCGCCAACGCCGCCGCCGTCAGCGCCGCCGTGACCACCGCCCTGCTCGCGGTGTTCTTCGTGCTCACAGCGCCGGTCTACTGTCCCCTGTTGATCCGCGGTTGGACGTTCTTCATCCCTGAGCTCCGCATGCCGGCATTGTTCCTGGGCCGGCGCGGCGCCGCCTATCAGGCCGGGCGTTCGCTCGAGGCGTTCAACGTGATCCTCGTCGGCGCCTTGCTCGTGGGCGCGACCCTCTCGATCTATTTCGCGCGCAGCGCTCTGGACCCGGCCGGGCGGGGCTGGGTCGAGACGCGGGACGTGTCGGGCGTGGTCCTCGCGGCGGTGCCCGTCGTCATCGCGATGACGGGCTCGACGATGACCGTGCTCGCGACAGCCCGCAGCCGTGTCGCCGAGACCCGCGTGCTCCGGCTCTCGGGCGTCACATCGCGCCAGGTGCTGGTGGCGGGCTTCGCGGAGGCGTTCATCCTGGCCGCGACGGCCACGGCGGTGGCGCTGATCGGCGTCGCCACGGTGGGCCTCGCCATGGGCGTGGGTCTGGCCCAGGTCGAAGCCGGCCCCGGCTGGCCGACCACACTCGGCTTCGACCCTCTGGTGTGGCTCGCCCCGCTGGGAGTCACGGTTTTCGGCTTGGCCTTGGTGACCGCGGCCACACTGCCGTCGCTGATCCGCGGGCTCAGGGGGTCGGTGGCGCCCCGCCACTGACCAGCCCGTCAAGCGGTCGGGTGAGCGCCCCGGCGCCGGGCCAAGGCGAGCAGTCCCGCGCCCAGCCCGACCGCCGCGGCGCCGGCCACAACCGGCCCGCGGGTCTCAGCGCCGGTCAACGCGAGGCGCGGCGGCGCCGGCGACCAGATGGTCCGCTCGGCGACCACGTCGAACCGTCCCTCCACGATCGGCCCCGAGCCGGGCTGGTGGGCGATCTCTTTGATCCAGGTGCAGCCCGGCTCAGCCACCGTGAACGGTGGCGAAAGGAGTTCCTCCACCTCGCCGGCGGCGATCGCGTGATCCAACACGACCTGTCCGATCCACACCGCGCCCGCCATCGAGTCCGGGTCGGGCGCCGCACAGGAGAGGTCCGATGCCGTCGGGTCGACGAACGCCGTCGCTTGGTACCAGAACTCGACCACGGTCCCTTCCGGGAACGGGCCGGTGAGCCGCGCCAGATCCTGGACGCTGACGCCTACCGTGGCCCGCGCCGGGGCGGCCGTCACGATCTGCGGCGCCGCCTCAGGCCCCGCGACCAGCGCGGACTCGGCGACAGCGCCGCAGGTTCCACGCCGCACCACCGCGCCGTCGGCGTCCCGGACCGTCTCCACGGCGTACACCATGCCCGGCGCCGCCGGCGCCGCCACCGACTGGGAGGCGTGCTCGCCCGCGGCTTCCACCGGCGCCGGTTCGGACACCACGGCGAACAGGGTCTCCGGGACACATGTGGCCCCCTCGTACACGCCCTGTCCCAGCGCGTCGCGCACAATCGCCGGCGCGGCGCCATCTGTGACCTGATGGTGGAATTCCCAGGTCGCCGACCAGCCGGTCAGATCCGCCTGCCGCGCGCCCTCATCTGGGAAGACCACACTGAGCACGTCCGTGAGCTCCTCGCCGGGCTGCACCTCCACCAACCCGGGCGCGGCCGGCGCGGACCCGGCCTCGCCCGCCGGCAACAGCCGTGTCGAGAACTCAGGCGCCTGCCGGTTCACCTTGATGGTCTCCGACGCCTCCCCGCAGACCGATCGGTACGGCTCCGTCCGCGCGTCCCCGGGCCATGAGACCACGAACGTGTAGGAGGCGTCGCCGCCCTCGGCCTTGAACCTGGAGCCCGACACCCTCAAAGCGCCGGCCCAAGTGTTCGCCGCCGGTGTCGACTCGTTCACCGCCACAAGTCGCGCCGCCGGATTGGACGCGTCGCACGACGCGGCGGTCACTTCGCCTTCGATCCGCCAAAGCTCCACGCGGATCGTCTGGCCGTCCGCCGCCCACGGCCCGAGCCCGGGCCAGGATCCGTGCTCGACCGCCCCGAAGTGGTCGCTTTCCGCGGGGCCGTCCGGCCAGTCGACCTGCCAGATCTCGTCTGTCAGGAAGATCTCCTCCGCTCCGCCGGCGGTGGCCGTCCACATGGTCGCCGCGGTGCGCACCACCGGCGTCCGGCGCACGATGGCCGTCTCCTCCGGCAGCCACAGGGGCGTCGCCGTGCCCCGTGACAAGAAGCCCTGGGTGGCGGCCGGCTGCCTCATCAAGTCGATCCGCCACGTGAACCCGTAGGCGCCGTATTCGCCGTAGGCGACGGGATGGCAGACCACCTGGGCGTTGGCCTCCCCAACGCCCGCGAACGTGAGCGACCAGCGCGCCGTGACCGGCACGGCGTCGGCCACCTGTTCGGGACCGGGGACCGCCGCGTGGTGGAGAGCCCCGTCGACCACCACTCGCACCGGCTCGTCTGTGCCCCACTGGTTCAACCACAGGTCGGCGGCGCTGGTGTGCTCGAGCCACACCCGATCGCACACCTCCACGCGTCCATCCCCCGTCGGCTCGGGGAGGCTGGCGCGCTCGACCTGGGAGCGGATCGCCAGATCCATCTGGGTGACGTGGGTCTCCTGCCGCTGCCCAAACCGGTCCCGCGGCTCGTTGTCGAACAGTTCCGCCACTTCCGCAGCCTGGTCGGCCCGGCGGATCTCCCACACCCAAGTCCCGTATTGCGAGGTGGGGACCGTGAAACCGGCGGGCGCCGGCACGGTCACCGGGGCACGGCCCGATGTCGGCAACGTGATGTCGACGGTCGCCGACCCGAGTTCCAGCGCGTCCTCGGGCGCCTCTTCCAAGACGGTGAACGATGACGTCGATCCCGCGTAGAACACGCCCCGCGCCTTGAGCGTGGCGGGCTGGCCGTCGGCGCGGGCGATCCACTGGTCGTCCGGGTCGGGCAGCGACACGGTCACCGTGTCATCGGGGGCTTGGCCTTTCGCGCTGTGCTGGTCCGGCACCGCGGTGCCGATCGCGAGGGTCATGGGGGTGTGCCCGGATTCTGTCGGGTCGCCGAAGGAGTCCGCCGCGTCGGCGGCGATCAGATCCGCCACCGCGGCGGTCTGGTCGGCGCGGCGCACCTCCCAGACCCAGGTCCAATGCGTCGCCCCCGAGACGTCGAACCCGGCCGGCGCGGCGACAGTCACCGGTTCGCGCCCACTGGTCGGCAGGGTCACCGCGACATCTGCCTGACCCAACGGGGTCGCGTGCGCAGGCGGATCGGCCTGCTCGACGAACGGCTTCGACGCTCCGTAGAGCGTCCCGTGGACTTTGACGGTGACGGCCTCGCCGTCGAGGCCGGGGATCCATTGGTCGGCCGCCTCCGGGAGGAACAGGGTGACCGTGTCGTCGGCCGCGTCACCCTTGGCGACCACACTGTCCGGGACCGCGGTTGACAGCGCGAGCCGCATCGGCACGGTGAATCTCTCCGTCGCGGCGTGGTAGTCGTCGCAGAATGGCCCGCCGTCCGGCAAGAACCCGGCGGACGCGCCCTGGTCCGCCTGATCCAAGCACCATCGCAGCGAATAGAACCCGGATCCCGCGTCAGCGGGGAGCTGAACCGACGCGGTCGCCGGGACGCCTGGCCCCGTCAACGTGGCCGTGGTCTTGCCCTCCAGCACCTTCGACCCGGCCGGGAGCGTCTGGGAGGCGGCGGCGGGCGGTGTCGGGGAGTACACCAACTGTCCGGCCGCGGTGAACGGATAGTAGGCGCCTGGTTCGGTCTGCGCCTCGTCGGCCCACTGTTTGACGGGCCACTGGGAGCCGCCTAGGGCGTCGGCTTGGACGCGGTCCACAACCGTCCCGCCGGGTTTGACGACCGTCTTGGTGACAACCGTGGTCAAGACCGGCGCCCACACCGTCAGGGCCTGTGTGGCCGAGCCCACGCCGTTCGCCACACGCGAGGCCAGCGGTGTGGCCACCCGCTGGTAGGAGCCCTCCTCGTACAGGGTGTAGCAGATCTCGGGGACGTCTTCCACGGCGACGTTCGCGCTGACCTGCTCGCCTTTGATCAGGTGGTGCGAGGTGGCGAGCTGGGCCGCCACCGGTTTCACCCCGGTCGTGGCGGTGATCGTCTGCGCGCCGCCGACGAAGGACGCGTTCGGGCTGGTGATCGTCAGCGCCGCGGTGAAGCCCGGAGTGTGGTGCGCCGACTCGCGGGGCAAGGCGCCGGCCATGATCTGGGCCGCCTCTCCGGCCCGGACCAGCCCGAACCAGATCTTCCCCGCCGCCAAGTCGACCTCCACATAGGCGTCTTTCGGGCCCGCGTGGGCGGCCTCGGCCACGAGTTCGGCGTGCCTGGCCGGGTAGGTGACGGGGACGCCGCTGTGGTAACCGGCCCTGACGAATTGCGAAAGAGACACCATCGTCTCGGTGTCCGTGTCGTGGAGGTGGCGGCCGAGCAGCCAGGCGGTCTGGGCGGCGCGGTCTGGGACACTGCCGACCACGGTCCCGCAGACCCGTGTGGCGTGCGCTTTGTCCAGGCTGTCGGGCGGCTCGGCGCCCGGGTCGACGCACAGCCCATAGGTCCCGTCCACGTCCATGTTCCCCCAGAACGTCGACATCCCCTGATAGACACCCCATTCGCCGGTCACATATTCGGTCGCCGCGGCGGGGCCAGTCCCCGCCCAGCCGGCGCCCAGAACCAAGACGGCTGCCACCAGGCAGCGGGCGATCCTCGCCCGAGCACCGGGCGGCGTTGATTGTGACATGTGATTTCCTTCGCGGGTTCGCTGACTCGTGACCGCCGCGCTGGGCCGGGGCGGAGCGATCGTTGACCCCCCGATCCTTCACCGCGCGCACCCCGCGCGTCTGACCGCCGCGGCCTGACCTGTGGATCGGTGAAACTACGCAGCCGCACCGCCCCCACCAGCCCGCTCAGCCCTCCGCTCAGCCCCCGTTCTGCCGCACGATAGGCCCCGGCCAGCCCCCCGGCCAGAACCCCCGCCAGCCCCCGGCCAGCCCCCCGGCCAGCCCCCCGATCAGCCCCCGGCCAGAACCCCGGCCAGCCCCCCGCTCAGCCCTCGGCCAGCACCCCGATCAGCCCCCCGCTCAGCCCCCCGCCACATCCAATTCCGCGGCGCCCAAGGCCGCGAGCTGCGCGGCGTCGCAGGTCCGCGTCTCCAGCCAGCCGTCCGGCAACGCCGGCCGGCGCGCCGCGCCGGCCCGTCCCCTAGCCCCGCCGGCGGCCGGTCCCGGGTGGGGCGCGGCCGGATCCAACAGGGCCAACAGCTCGTCGAGCTCCGCCAAGGACCCGACCAAATGCGCCCGAGCCCTGAACTCCCCGCCCACCGGGTAACCCCTCAGATACCAGGACATGTGCCCCCGCAGCTCACGCAACCCCGCCGCCTCACACCCACGATGCTCCACCAGCAGGGCGGCGTGCCGCCGCACCACGTCGATCACGAACCCCAAAGCGGGCCGCAGCCGCTCCGCCGAACCCTGCGCCGCGCACGCCAGGTCCTGGAACAGCCACGGCCGCCCAAGGCAACCCCGGCCCACCACCACCCCGTCGCAGCCGGTCTCGCGGAACAGCCGCACGGCATCGTCCGCTTCGAAGACGTCTCCGTTGCCGAGCACGGGGATCGTCTTGACCTCCCGTTTCAGCTGGGCGATGAGCGACCAGTCAGCCTTGCCGGAGTAGTGCTGCGCCGCTGTGCGCGCGTGCAGCGCGACCGCCGCGGCGCCTTCCTGTTCCGCGGCGAGCCCCGCGTCGAGGAACGTCAGGCGCGTCGCGTCGATCCCGGCGCGCAGTTTCACCGTCACCGGCGCCTGACCCGCCGCCGCGACGGCCGCGCCGACGATCCGCCGGTACAGGTCCAGCTTCCAGGGCAGCGCCGCCCCGCCACCGCGCCTGGTCACTTTGGGCGCCGGGCAGCCGAAGTTCAGGTCGATGTGGTCGGCCAGATCCCGTTCGCGGACGAGCCGGACCGCGGCCGCCACCGTCGCCGGGTCCACGCCGTAGAGCTGCGCCGACCGCGGCCGCTCCGCCGGGTCCTGCCGCAGCATCCGCTCCGTCCGTTCGCCGCCGGCCAACAGCGCCCGGCTCGTCACCATCTCGCTGACGAACAGCCCAGGCCCGAACGATCGGCACAGCAGCCGGTACGCCGCGTTCGTCACGCCGGCCATGGGCGCCAAGACCACGGGAGCGGGCGCGACTAGCCGGCCCAGGCGCAGTTCGCCGGGCCAGTCACGCCCCGCCGCACGATTCCGACCGGTCCCGTCGGGCTCGTCCGCCCGGCCCCGGGCCGTCCGCGCCGCGAGGTCCTCGCTCACGCCCCCACGAGCAGGCCGGCCAGCCGCTCAGCGACTTGGCCGATCCCGATCCGTTCCTGGGCCATCGAGTCGCGGGCCCGGACGGTGACGGCCTGGTCCTCCAACGTGTCGAAGTCGATCGTGACGCACAGCGGGGTGCCGATCTCATCTTGGCGGCGGTAACGCCGCCCGATCGCGCCCGCGTCATCGAAGTCGATGTTCCAATGTTTGCGCAGCTCAGCCGCGAGGTCACGCGCCTTGGGCGAGAGTTCGGGGTGCCGCGAGAGCGGGAGCACGGCGGCCTTGACGGGCGCCAGGCGCGGATCGAGCCTCAGCACGACGCGGCGGTCCACCCCGCCTTTGGTGTTCGGCGCGCTGTCTTCGCTGTACGCGTCCACCAGGAACGCCATGACGGAGCGGGACAGCCCTGCGGCCGGCTCGATCACGTACGGCGTGTACCGCGTGCCGCTGGCTTGGTCGAACACCGACAGATCCTGCCCAGAGCGCGCCGCGTGGGTGGTCAGGTCGAAGTCGGTCCGGTTGGCGATCCCCTCCAATTCGCCCCATTCGCTCCCCTGGAACAAGAAGCGATATTCGATGTCGACCGTCCTCTTCGAGTAGTGCGACAGCTTCTCCTTCGGATGTTCGTAGTGACGCAGGTTCTCTGGCCGGATGCCCAGGTCGACGTACCATTCCGTGCGCCGGTCGATCCAATACTGGTGCCACTCCTCGTCGGTTCCTGGGACCACGAAGAACTCCATCTCCATCTGCTCGAACTCGCGGGTGCGGAATATGAAGTTGCCGGGCGTGATCTCATTCCTGAACGACTTGCCGACTTGACCGATCCCGAAGGGCGGCTTTTTGCGCGACGACGCGAGGACGTTCGAGAAGTTCACGAAGATGCCCTGGGCGGTCTCGGGCCTCAGGTAATGCAGCCCCTTCTCGTCTTCGACGGGTCCCAGGTAAGTGCGCAACAGGCCCGAGAACTGCCGTGGCTCGGTCCATTGGCCGCGGGCGCCGCAGGCGGGGCAGGGCAGGCCCGCCAGACCACCTTCGGGGGCGTGGCCCTTCCGTTCAGCGAACTCCTCCAGCAGCGTGTCCTCGCGGAAGCGCTTGTGGCAGTTGGTGCATTCGATCAGGGGGTCGGTGAACACCGCGACGTGCCCGGACGCATCCCACACCGCCCGCGGCAGGATCACCGAGGAGTCGAGTCCGACGACGTCTTCGCGGGACGTCACCATAGCCTGCCACCACTGGCGTTTGATGTTCTCTTTGAGCTCAACCCCGAGTGGGCCGTAGTCCCAGGCGGATCTGGTGCCGCCGTAGATCTCGCCGCACGGGTACACCAGGCCGCGCCGCTTGGCGAGGGAGATGACCTGGTCGATAACGGGGGTTTGAGCCATGGGAGGTAAGCCTAATGGATTTGACCCGCGCACCTAGCAAATATGATAATCATTCTTATGAGGTCACCGTTCGCCGCCTTGGCGGCCCTTGCCGCCTGCGCCCTGCCCCTCGCGGGCTGCGGCGCCCCGGCCACACCCGCGCCCGCCACGGACGGCGGGATCAGGATCGTCGCATCCTTCTACCCGCTCCAGTGGCTCGCGGGCCGCGTCGCCGGCGATGGCGTGGATGTGGCCAGCCTAACCCCCAAGGGCGCCGAACCACACGACTCGGAGCTGGAGATCTCCCAGGTCTCAGCCCTCGGGGACGCGGACCTGCTCGTCACGCTCACCGGATTCCAGGCCGCGGTCGACGCGGCGGTCGAGGCCAACCCCCCGAAGCGCCTCCTCGACGTGGGGCCGATCGTGGGCCTAGAGGGCGAGGACCCGCACTTCTGGCTCGACCCGACCCGCCTCGCCAAGGCCGCGGCCCCGATCGCTGAAGCCCTCGGCCTCGCAGACGCGGCCGGGGCGGCCGGCTATGAGGAACGCGCCGCCGCCGTCGCCGAGGAGCTCGCGCGACTCGACGCCGAGTTGGCCGCCGGCCTCGCCCCCTTCGCCGACGCGTACCTCGTCACCACCCACGCCGCCTTCAACTACTTCGCAGAGCGCTACGGCCTGAACCAGGTCGCCGTGGCCGGAATCGACCCAGAGGCCGAACCGACCCCAGCCCGCCTGACGGAGGTCAAACGCCAACTGGAAGGCAAACCCGTCAAGACCGTCTACTTCGAGGAATACGCCTCCCCGAAGACCGCTGAGGCCCTCGCCGCCGACCTCGGGCTCGCCACCGGCCGCCTCAACCCCATCGAGACCGACGAATCCGGCGACTACCTCGCCGCGATGCGGCAGAACCTCTCCGAACTGGTCCAGGGCCTGGTGCGGCCTTGACCCCGGTCGCGTCCACGACCCGCCTGAACGTCGCCCTCGGGGGCAACCCCGTCCTGTTCGACGTCACAGTCGCGATCGCCCCAGGCGAGGCGGTGGCGCTCCTCGGCGCGAACGGCTCAGGCAAGTCGACCCTGGTCAAAGCCCTGCTCGGGTTGACGCCGCCCGCCAGCGGCGCGGTCGCCCTGTTCGGCGAGCCGCCGGGCCGCCGCGTGCCGTGGGCCAAGATCGCCTACGTCCCCCAGGACTCGCCCGCCGGCTCCGGCGTGCCCGCGTCGGCGTTGGAGCTGGTCGTGGCCGCTCAGCTGACGGGTGGACGGCCGTGGCCGCCCGCCGGCGCGCGGGCGCGGGCGTTGGCGGCGCTGGAGTCCGTCGGCCTGAGCGATCGCGCCAAGGACCCCGTCGCCCACCTGTCCGGCGGGCAGCGCCGCCGCGTCCTCCTGGCGCGCGCCCTCGCGCGCCGTCCGGAGCTGCTGATCATGGACGAACCGCTCGCCGGAGTGGACGCCGCCTCAGCTGAGGCGCTGGTCGCCGCCCTGCGCGCGGCGAGCGGGACGACTTCCTTGGTCGTCCTGCACGAGCCGGGACCGTTCGCGTCCTACTTGACGCGCGGGATCGTGCTGCGAGGCGGACGCGTCCACGCGGATGGTCCGCTGGCCGATGTCGCCCCGCAAGCCCCAGCCGATCCCCACCACGACGCGCCACACGTCGGGCGCTCGCAGGCGCCGCGGCTGGAGGTCCGCCCATGAGCGAATACTGGGAGCATTGGGCGCGAGCGCTCAGCGACCCCTTGATGCAGCGGGCCCTGGCGGTGGCGCTGCTGGTCGGCGCGGCCGCGCCGGTGATCGGGACGTTCCTGGTGCAGCGGCGGCTCGCGTTGCTCGGCGACGGGATCGGCCACGTCGCGCTCACCGGCGTGGCGCTGGGCTGGCTGATCGGCGCCGGGCTGGGGCTCGCCCCGGGAGCGCTGGCGATACCTGGCGCGGTGGTCGCGTCCGTGGTCGGGGCGGTGGTCATAGAAGTGGTCCGAGCCTCCGGCCGGACATCAGGGGACCTGGCGTTGGCGCTGATGTTCTACGGCGGGATCGCCGGCGGCGCCGCGCTGATCAAGGTGGCCGGCGGCACGTCGGCGACCCTCGTGGCGTACTTGTTCGGGTCTCTCGCCACCTTGTCGGCCGCGGATGTCGTGACCACGGTCGCGCTCGCCGCGTTGATCCTCGCGGCGGCTCTCGCGGGCCGTTGGGCGCTGTTCGCGGCCGGCGCGGACGAGCCGTTCGCCCGCGCTTGCGGCATCCCGACCCGCCTGTGGAACGTGGTCGGCGCCGCTTTGGCCGCGCTCACGGTGACGCTCGCCATGCGGGTGGTCGGTTTGCTGCTGGTCAGCGCTTTGATGATCGTGCCCGTGGCCATCACACAACTCGGCGCGCGATCTTTCAGCCGCACGATGGCGTCCGCGGCGTTGGTCGGCGCCCTCGCCGGGGCGTCAGGCCTGTTCGTGGCGTATTGGTACGACTTGCCGCCTGGGGCCACAATTGTTGTGCTCGCCATCGCCGTCTACGCGGTGGCGGCCCTCGCCAAGCCCGTCGTCGACAAACTGAGGAGCGCCACACCGTGACAACTCGACGCACCCGTTCACGCGGCGAGATCCTTCAAGCCCTGACCGCCGCCGGATCGTTCCGTTCAGCGCAGGCGTTACACCTCGAGATGGGCGCGGCGGGCCACCGTCTGTCGTTGGCGACGGTCTACCGCAAGCTGCAGCAACTCGCCGCCGAGGGCGTGATCGACCAGGCCCACGCCGAGGGCCGCGAAACCCTCTACCGTGTCTGCGGCGAGGAGGGCCACCACCATCACGTGGTCTGTCGCACATGCGGCGACTCCGCGCCGGTCACCGGCCCCGACTTCGAGGCCTGGGCGGAACGGGTCGCCAGCGAGGCGGGCTTCATCGACGTGGACCACAATCTCCAGATCACAGGCCTGTGCCGCAAGTGCCAGGCTTAGCCTGGATCCAGGCTTAGTGGGCTTCCGCGAGGCAGAACTGGTTGCCCGCCGGGTCGGACATGACCACCCAGTCCAGGCCTGGGACCTCTTGGCGCCGGATCACCAGCGCGCCCTTGGCCCGCAGCTTGGCCAGCGCAGAACCTAGGTCCTGGGAGACGTCGAAGTCTAGGTGCACACGATTCTTGCCAGCTGTGGGCTGCGCCACGTACTGGAAGCCCAACGCTGGCCCGCCATCGGTGGCGACGGTGTAGAAGCCGTCGCTGACAACGACCGCGCTGTCCAACGCGTCCGCCCACCACCCCGCGAGAGCCTCGGGATCCAAACAGTCGAAAGTCACCTGAGCGACACGCATGTCTAGACCCTACGTCGCGCCGCGCGGGGCGCCTTGGGCCTTTCAGGCGGCGCCGAACCGGCGATCCCGCTCCGCGTAACGCCGGATGACCTCCCACAGATCGCGCCGGTCCACATCCGGCCACAGCTTGTCTGTGAACACCAGCTCCGCGTACGCGGATTGCCAGATCAGGAAGTTCGAGAGCCGTTGTTCACCCGAGGTGCGCCAGAACAGGTCGACAGCCGGGGTCGCCAACGCGGCGGAGATCGACTCCTCGGTGATCGCGCGCGACACAGTCCGCGCCACCCGCTCGGCGTCCCAGCGCTCGCCTGCTCCGCGGGCCGCCGCCGCCGCGATCTCGCCGACCGCCGCGGCGATCTCCGCGCGGCCGCCGTAGTTGACGCACAAGGTCAGAGTCAGCCCGGTGTTGTCGCGGGTCAGCTGGACGGCGTCGTCCAACTCCTTGACCACCGACGGCGCCAGGCGGCGCCGCTCCCCCGCCCAACGCACTCGCACGTTCCACGAATCGAACAGGTCCCGCCGCCGCCGCAGGACCGTGCGGGAATAGCCCATCAAGAAGCGCACCTCGGCTGGCGATCGCTTCCAGTTCTCGGTGGAGAACGCGTAAACCGTCAACCACGGCACGCCGGCCTCGACGGCGCCGGCCACCACCTCGACCAGCGCGGCCTCGCCGGCGCGGTGGCCCTCGGTGCGAGGCTCGCCCCGCTCACGCGCCCAGCGGCCGTTGCCGTCCATCACCACCGCGACGTGTGCCGGCGACCGCTCAGGCCCCAGGGCGGGCGGCGTGGCGCCAGACGGGTGGGGGTAGGGCTGCGCGGTCACCGTCCCAGCGTAGTTCGGACATCCAGGGCGTCTTGCGAAGCTCGGAAACTCGGGCGCGCTAGGGTGGCCATGTGAGACTGGTCGCGCGCGCCGGCGCCCCTTTGGCTTGTTTCGTGGCGCTGACGGCCTGCTCCGGCGGACTGGAGCCAACGAGTGACCCGGTCACCGTCCAGGGCATCCCCGTGGCCACGAAACAACCCGCGCCGGCGGTCCCGAGCCTGATCGCGGACGACGCGGCGCCCATCCCGCTCGACCAGATCCCCGGTTACACCGCCGCGGACGGCGAACGGGCCATGACGGGTTCCTCAGGCGCGTTCCGGTGGAGCCTGATCGGCGAGAACGATCCCGACACCCCGGTCAGCTTCGGCGGCGCCGGCACGTATTCGGCGGTGCCGGGCGTCTTGACGTTCCGCGGCGACAATCACCGGTCGCAGCCCGCATATGGCACGGCGCACGTGGTGGACAAGAAGCTGTCGATCGTCTGGACGCATCCGATCACCGCCGTCCAGGCCTTCGGCGGGACATGGTCCGGGGCCGGATGGACCGGGCAGCCGCTGCTGGTCCAATGGCCTGAGGAGACGAAGACCGCGATGGGCCTGGCTGAGCAATACGTGTCCGACCCGGAGTTCACCGAGGTGCTCTATCCGGTTTTCGGGGGTGTGATCCACCGCCTGGACCTCGCCACGGGCGCGGTCACCAAACCCGCGATCGAGGGCTCCTGCCCGTTCAAGGGGACCGGATCCGTCGACCCGCGCGGCTATCCGCTGCTGTACGCCGGCCAAGGGTTGCCGGATCGGAACGGGGTCAGCTGCCCGTGGCGCTACCGGATCTTCGACCTGATCCTAAACCGGGAGGTGGCGGGGTGGGCCGGGGCTGATCCGGACTCGCCGCGGTCCGGCTGGGGCGCGTTCGACTCCTCAGCGCTGGTGCACGCGGCCAGCGACCACCTCCTGGTGGGCGGCGAGAACGGGCTGATCTACAAGGCGAAGCTGAACGCGTCGTTCGACGCGGCCGCGGGAACGGTCTCGGTGGACCCGACCCTGACCAAGGTCCGCTTCAGCGCGCCGAACTCTTCACGGCACGGGATCGAGAGCTCCATCGCGGCGTATCGCAACATCTTCTTCACGCAGGACAACGATGGCGTGCTGGCCGCCTGGGACGCCACCACCTTGACCAACATCTGGGCGCGTTCCGTCGACGACGACGGCGACGCCACTGTGTTGGTCGAACCCTTCGAGAACGGGATCGGCGCGTCGCTTTACGTTGGGAATGAGATCGACCACCGCGGCAGCGCCGGCGTGACGAACCTCCGGAAGATCGACGCGCTGACCGGGGAGCTGCTCTGGCAGGTCGACGTGGAGAGCGTCTACGACTCGAACACCAACGGCGGCCTGGTGGCCAGTCCCATGCTGGGGCGGGGCCAAGCCGCCGGGCTGGTGATCTTCAACGTGGCGAAGACCAGCGGTTACGCTGGGGCGCTGATCGCCGTCGACACCGCCAGCGGCGAGGTCCGTTGGCGGCGCGACTTGCCGGCCTACTCGTGGTCCTCACCGGTCGGGATCATGGCGGATGACGGTTCCCAGTACGCCGTGTTCTGCGACTACGCCGGGCTGATGCACCTCTTCGACCCGGCCACCGGGGCGGAATTGGACTCGATCTCGCTGGGCGGCAACATCGAGTCCTCCCCGGCCGCGTTCGGGAACATGATCGTGGTCGCGAACTATTCGCTGAACATCTATGGGATCAAGCTGAGCTGAGGCGCGCGCCGCGCTCCACCAGTTTGAGCGCCCGGATCGCCCGCTCCATGTGGTACTGGGTGAAGACCGTGACCAGCCCGGCCGCCTCCGCCTCCGCGTGGCCGCCCGCCGCCGCCACGCTCCCCCAGTCGCCCTCCAGCAGAGCCCCCAGCAGCGCGACCGCCGCGGCGGTCGGCGCGGCCGCTCCCGGGGGCCTGCAAGCCGGGCAGACCATGCCGCCTAAACCGGCGGCGAACGCGCGGTGCGGCCCCGCGGCGCCGCAGATCGCGCAGTCCCCGAGCGCTGGCGCGTACCCGGCGATGGCGAGAGCCCGCAACAGGTATGAGTCCAACACCGCGCCCGAGGACTGCGCGCCGCGGGCCAGCGCCGCGAACGCCCCGAGGGTCAGGCGGTACAAGGAACGCGCCGGGTGACGCTCCACCGGGCTGAGTTTGTCGGCCGCCTCGGCCACGGCGGAGGCTGCGGTGAACCGCGCGTAGTCGGCCGCGATCGGCGCCCCGTAGGCCGCGCGGGTCACCGCTTGGGTGATCGTGTCGAGGCTCCTGCCCTCGTAGAGCTGCATGTCCACATGCATGAACGGCTCCAGGCGGGCGCCGAAGCGGGAC
>JAITLE010000219.1 GCA_031278075.1 Bifidobacteriaceae bacterium
CACAGTCACACACCCCCGCCAAGCCAGACCCACACCACGCCACACCACGCCACACCAGCCCACACCAACGCCAGACTCCCCACCCAGGCCAACGCCCACAAGACAACCCAAGCGCGGTCAAACGGACGGCATCGGACAGGACGAGCCCCGGCCAGCACACACCGGCACGGGGAGACAGACCTCAGGCGTTGCCGTCGAACAACGACGTGACCGACCCGTCGTCGAAGACCTCGCGGATCGCGCGGGCGATCAGCGGCGCGATCGACAGGACGGTCAGCTTGCCGATCCGCTTGTCCTCGTCGATGGGGAGAGTGTCCGTCACCACCACCTCCGAGATCGCCGAATCAGCCAGCCGATCCACCGCGGGCCCCGACAAGACCGCGTGCGTCGCCGCCACGAGAACCTGGCTGGCGCCATTCTTCGCCAGCGCCTGAGCCGCCTCGATGATGGTGCCGGCAGTGTCGATCATGTCGTCCACGATCACGCAGGTGCGGCCGTCCACCTCGCCCACCAGCTCATGCACTCGGACCTTGTTGGCCACAGCCGGGTCGCGCCGCTTGTGGATGATCGCGAGCGGCGCCCCCAGCCAATCGGACCACTGGTCCGCGAGCCGCACCCGGCCCGCGTCCGGCGAGACGACCGTCAGCCTGGAGCGGTCCACCCTGGTCCGCACATAGTTCGCCAGGATCGGCAGCGACCACAGGTGGTCCACCGGGCCGTTGAAGAAGCCCTGGATCTGGGCGGTGTGCAGATCGACCGACATCAACCGGGTCGCGCCCGCGGTCTCAAACAGGTCCGCCATCAGCCGCGCCGAGATCGGCTCCCGCCCCCGGTGCTTCTTGTCTTGGCGCGCGTAGCCGTAGAACGGCGCGATCGCCGTGATCGACCGCGCCGAGGCTCGTTTCAGCGCGTCGCACATGATCAGGTGTTCCATGATCCATTTGTTGATCGGCGCAGTGTGCGATTGCAAGCAGAAGGCGAACGCCCCGCGCACCGATTCCGAGAAGCGCACATAGATTTCGCCGTTCGCGAAATCAAAGGCCGAGGTGGGGACCAACTCGCACTCGAGTTCGCCGGCCACCGCCTCCGCCAACTCGGGATGAGCCCGCCCAGACACCAGGACCATCCGTTTCTCCGTGTCGTGACTGACGATTCCGCTGGCCAAGGCCGTGACCCTCCTTCTTGCCGGGTTCAGTTTCCGTTTGCAGACCGCGCGCCGCCAGGCGCGTGGTCCCCGTCGCACGATTCCGTCCGCCCACCGAGGCCGCGCGCCCCCCGGACCGCTCCCCCCACGTCCGGGCCGGCTGGCCCGACTGCGGAGCCCGGCCGGCCGGATTGGCTCAGCGCCTCAGCGCTTGCGACCGCGGCCGGGCCAGCCCCTGGCGACCCTGTGGGCACAGGCGAACCGGGGGCTGGGACGGGAAGCACGGCATCGGGCGGGGGGGACGCGGCCGACGCGTGCCGCGCGGCCTCAGCGCTGGCTGAGCCGGCGCGCTTGCGCGACGTCCAACCCTCGATGACGCGCTGGGGACCCGCGGACAGCGCGAGCGCGCCAGGCGGGACGTGTCCGCGGACCACCGCGCCGGCCCCCGTGTACGCGCCGGCGCCAAGCGTCACCGGAGCGACGATCGTGCTGTTCGAGCCGATACGCGCGGCGGGCCCGATCTCAGAGCGGGACTTGGCGACGCCGTCGTAATTGGCGAAGATCGTGCCTGCGCCGACGTTGGTGGCCTCGCCGATGACAGCGTCGCCGACATATGACAGGTGCGGGACTTTGGCTCGGTCCGCCACATCGGCGGCTTTGAGCTCAGTGAACGACCCGGCCTTGGTCTCGACCCCGAGACGCGTGCCTGGGCGCAGGTGCGTGAACGGACCGACCTGGGCGCCCGGGCCGATCTCCGCGCCTGTCGCCACCGTCCGGTCGACCACTGCGCCGGGGCCGACCGTTGTGTCTACGAGGGTGGCGAACGGGCCGATCCGAGCGCCGGCCGCGACGGCGGTGCGGCCCTGGAGATGAGTGCCGGGCATGAGGGTCACATCGCTGGCGAGTTCGACACCGCGGTCGATCCATGTGGTGTCCGGATCGATCACTGTGACGCCGCAGAGCATCGCCTCGTGGACGATCCGCTGGTTGATCGCACGGGCGGCGCGCGCCAGCTGGGCGCGGTCGTTGACGCCTTCGATGACGGACGGGTCGGCGGCGGTCAACGCGCCGACTCGGGTGCCCGCGCGCCGGGCGGCCTCGATCACATCGGTCAGGTAAATCTGGCCCTGGGCGTTGTCGCGGCCCACGCCGGCCAGGCCTTGACGCAGCGTCGCGGCGTCGAAGACGTAAACGGAGGAGTTGACCTCGTTGACGAGACGCTCGGCCGAAGTCGCGTCGCGGTCCTCCACGATCCTGGCGACCTGGCCATCCGGGTCACGGATCACGCGGCCGTAGCCGCACGGATCAGCGAGGGCGGCGGTCAGAACCGTGATCGCGTTGCCCTGAGCGGCGTGGGCCTCAGCCAATGCGGCCAGAACCTCCGCCGTGATGCGGGGCGCGTCGCCCGGGATGACCATCACCTGGGCCAGGCCCTGGGTGGCGGCGGGCGCTGGGTGGCCCGGGGCTGCCGGATGCGGGACGGGTCCGCAGGGAGCATCTGGATGCACGGGGGGCGCCGCGCGGCGGTCGAGCGCCGCCAGCGCGCATTGGACGGCGCGGCCGGTACCTGGGACATCGTCTTGATCGACGATCAGCGCGTCGGGGTCCAACTCATGGGCGTGCGCCGCCACCAGGTCCCTCTCGTGCCGCACCACCACCGCTATCAGCGCTGGATCAGCGCCGCGCGCCGCCGCGAACGCATGCCCCAGGAGTGTCAATCCAGCCACCTTGTGGAGCACCTTGGGTGTCGCCGACCGCATTCGGACGCCTTCTCCGGCGGCCAGGACGATCACGGCGGGCTGGGTCATACGGCGGCTCTCCTGCGTGTCCGGTTCGGGCGGGCGTGCACCCGTACAGCTTAGCCGGGCTCGCCTCAAGCCGGTTCGGCGATGGGTTGTCCCGTCTAAAGGCTAAGCCGCACGCGGCATAGCATGGGCGACCCCGGTTCGGTGCGCCGTCGCCTGCGGATCTGGCACACTAGAGAACGCCTTCCGCCTTGGTGTAATTGGCAGCACAGGGGTTTTTGGTGCCCTTAGTTCAGGTTCGAGTCCTGGGGGCGGAGCCACAATCCACCGCCAGCCAAGCTTGGCCGGCGGCCCGAACCACGCAGAACTGGCCGAGGCGGAGGAGCCGACCGGATAAGCGCCAACGACCAAGCCGAGCGCGGCGGCGGACGGGGCTGGGGCTGATGTGTCGGCATCGTGCAGCGGGTGTTTGGGCGTGAAAACCGGTCACTGGACGCGAAATGGGAGCAAAATGGAACCGTGGCACGCCTGAACCGACCTGTTCCCCGTCAACGGATGACGGGCCGTCAACGTCGCGAGCAGCTAGTGGCTGTGGCGCGCAGCGTCTTCGCGGAGAAAGGGTTCGAGCCGTCGAGCGTCGAGGAGATCGCGGCGCGCGCCGAGGTGTCGAAGCCGGTGGTTTACGAGCACTTCGGCGGCAAAGAGGGAATCTACGCCGTGGTGGTGGACCGCGAGGTGAAGGAGCTGTCGGAGCGGCTGTCGGCGGCGCTGAACGTGGAGGACCACCCGAAACGGATCGTGGAACGGACCGCGCTGGCGCTATTGGATTACATCGACGAAGCGGAGGACGGGTTCAGGATTCTTGTGCGCGACTCGCCCGTGGCGCAGGCGACCGGCCCCTTCAATTCCATGCTCGGCGATGTGGCGCACAATGTGGAAGCCCTGCTCAGAACCGAATTCGACCTGCACGGGCTGGACCCTGAGACGGCGATGCTGTACGCGCAGATGCTGGTCGGGATGATCGCTTTCACCGGCCAATGGTGGCTGGAGGCGAAGGAGCCGGACAAGGCGACCGTCGCGGCGCACCTCACCAACCTCGCGTGGAACGGCCTGCGCGGCATGGAACGGACGCCCCGACTAAAGACCCTCGATGTCGAGAGACATGCGGGTAGCCTGTAGCGCGTGTCCGATTCGCCCCGCGCACCGCAAGACGCCACTGCCCAAGTTGTCGAGGCCTGGGGACGTCAACGTCCCGACCTGGACGCCTCTCCGCTGGAGGTGTTCTCGCGGGTCACACGCCTCGCGAAGTACCTCGATCAGGTGCGCCACGCCACATTTGAGGGCCACGGCCTGCAGGGCTGGGAGTTCGACGTGCTCGCGGAGCTGCGACGGTCGGGTTCGCCGTATGAGTTGACACCAGGGCAGATGTCCGCGCAGGTGCTGATCAGTTCGGGCGCCATGACGAACCGGATCGACCGCCTGGAAGCCGCCGGCTTGGTGATCCGCCGCGAGGATCCGTCCGACGGCCGCGTCACCCTGGTCCGTTTGACCCCGCTCGGCCGGGATCGCGTCGACGGCGCCCTCGCCGATCTGGTGCGCCGCGAAGCCGAACTCCTAGAACCCATCGCCGCCACGCGCCGCGCCGAGACCGCGGCTACCCTCGCAGCCCTGCTGGAACCGCTCGAGGCGGCCGCCGGCTGATGGCGCACCTGCTCGGCGCGGAGGCGGTCTCGGTCGCCTTCGGCGGGGAAAGCGTGCTCGCGGGTGTCTCACTCGGGATGGCCGATGGCGACCGGATCGGCGTGGTGGGCGCGAACGGCGCCGGTAAATCAACGTTGCTGGCCGTGTTGGCGGGGCGACGCCAGCCGGATTCGGGGCGGGTGACACACCGATCGGGCGTGGCGGTGGGGTGGCTCGACCAGACGGATTCGCTGACTGGCGGGGCGACGGTGCGAGATGTGGCGCTCGGCGGGCGCCCGGACCACGCCTGGGCGGCGGAGCCGCGATCCCGAGACGCGGTGGGCGCGCTGCTCGGCGGCGTGCCGCTGGACGCGCCGGTGGGCGCCTTGTCCGGTGGGCAGCGGCGTCGGGTCGCGTTGGCGCAGGTGCTGCTGGGCCACTGGGACGTGCTGTTCCTCGACGAGCCGAATGAAACATTGGCGGAGAATCGTCGTTGGCACGAACCTACCCCTGAACTTCCCAGGAATCTAGCGGATGTCGGGGGTGCTCGGCCGGGGCGGTGCAAGGCTGCGGGACGCACCGGAACGTGCTCGATGCCGCCTCGGAGTCGTCGGAGGCATGCGCGTCGCGGCTCCGTGTCGAAGTTGGGCAGGTAGGTCATGGCGCACCTGCTGGGGGCCGAGGCTCTGCACCTGGAGTTCCCGACGAAGGTCGTGTTCGATTCTGTGACGCTCGGTGTGGACGAAGGTGATCGCATCGGGATCGTCGGTCGTAACGGCGACGGCAAGTCGAGTCTGCTGGCGATGCTCGCCGGACGCCAGCGGCCGGACTCGGGGCGGGTGACCGCGCGCAGTGGCGTGACCGTGGGTGTGCTCGACCAGGCGAACACGCTTGATGACGAGGACACCGTCGGGCACGCGGTCGTCGGCGACACGCCCGAGCACGAGTGGGCCGGCGACGCGCGGGTCCGCGATGTGATCGCGGGACTCCTGGGCGATCTGGACTGGGAGGCGAGCCTCGCGACGCTGTCTGGGGGCCAGCGGCGTCGTGTCGCGCTCGCCAGGCTCCTGATCGGGGATCACGACATTCTGGCGTTGGATGAGCCGACGAACCACTTGGACGTGGAGGCGATCACATGGCTCGCAGGCCATCTCAAGGGACGCTGGGCGACGAACGCGGGTGCGCTGCTCGTGGTGACTCATGACCGCTGGTTCTTGGACGAGGTGTGCACTGCGACGTGGGAGGTGCACGACCGGATCGTCGAGCCCTTCGAGGGTGGTTACGCGGCGTACATCCTGCAGCGGGTCGAGCGCGACCGGCAAGCGGCAGCCATCGAGCAGCGCCGCCAGAACCTCGCCCGCAAGGAACTGGCGTGGTTGCGCCGCGGGGCTCCGGCGCGCACGTCGAAGCCGAAGTTCCGCATCGACGCCGCCAACGTGCTCATCTCCGACGTGCCGGAGATCCGCAACAAGACGGAACTCCAGTCGCTGGCTGTCTCGCGTCTGGGGAAGGACGTCGTCGACCTGCTCGATGTCTCGGTGGTCTTCGACGACCGGCCTGTGCTGCGAGACGTGGAGTGGCGACTCGCGCCTGGCGAGCGCACCGGCATCCTCGGCGTCAACGGCGCCGGCAAGTCGACGCTCCTCGGACTCATCGACGGCACGGTCCAGCCCACGGTAGGTCGTGTCAAGCGCGGCAAGACCGTGAAGGTCGCGACCCTCACCCAGCGCATGGACGAGCTCGACCAGCACCTGGACGATCCGGTGCGCACGGTCGTCGGGCGGCTGCGCACGACCTACACGTTCGGATCCGGGTCGAAGGCGACCGAGCTCACGCCCGGTCAGCTCCTGGAGCGTCTCGGGTTCTCCTCGGCCCAGCTCTCCACTCCGGTGAAGGATCTCTCCGGCGGTCAGCAGCGACGCCTCCAGCTGCTGCTGATCCTGCTCGACCAGCCGAATTGTTTGATCATGGACGAGCCGACCAATGACTTGGACACGGACATGCTGGCTGCGCTGGAGGATCTACTGGACTCCTGGCCGGGCACGCTAATCGTCGTCTCCCACGACCGGTACTTCCTGGAACGAGTCACCGATCAGCAGTACGCGATTCTCGATGGCCGGCTCCGGCATCTCCCGGGCGGCGTGGACGAATACCTCCGGCTGCGGGCGGGCCAGCGATCGGGGGCGGTGGTCAGGGTGCCGGAGCGGCAAGAGCCCAGCGGCACCGGCAGCGGCCCGTCGGGAGCGGAGCTGCGGGCTGTGCAGAAGGAGCTCGTGTCGGTCGAGCGAAGGATGAACAAGCTCGAAGCGCAGATCGCCAGCGCCCGTGCGGCGCTGGCGGATCACGATCAGTCCGACTACATCGGCCTCGGTGCTGCGATGGAGCGGATAGGCGGGATCGAGTCCGAGCTGCGCCTGTTGGAGAGCCGCTGGTACGAGCTCAGCGAAATCGTCGAGTAGCTCGACGCCTATCGAGCCGGCCCCGTGCCGCGAGCGATCTTGTGCGGTGAGACGTATGCCCGTGCGAGCAGTTGGTCGGCGGCAGCGCTCTTCGTTTCAGCGTGGAGAATGTCGTCGCAGTTGACACCGATCACAGACTTAGGTGCGGGCTAACCTCGAGATATGAGCTCGGGGCTACGGAATCTCGGCGCCCAGGCCGGTCTGGCCTCGGCTGTGCTCTTCAGCGCCGGCACCGCG
>JAITLE010000280.1 GCA_031278075.1 Bifidobacteriaceae bacterium
GGCCGACCGTTGCGGCGACCGGCTGGGCGGCGCCTGGTCCGCCGGAGGCGGCGCCGGCTGCGGGAACGTACTGCGTGCGGGGAAGTGCAGCGGGCGCCGGGGGCAGGTTCGCGGGAGTCGGGGGCGGCTCAGGAGTCAGCGGGGGGGGGGGCGTCACAAAGCCTTGGTTGGCGGCGTCGGACATGGGGGAGTTCCCTTCTGGGGAGTCGGGGCAGTCATGCAGGTCCCATGATAAACCCCGTCGGCGGCGGCGGGCGCGGCCGACGGCTTGGCAGGGCCGTTCGGCTTGGCGCGTGCCGACGGGCAGTCTGCGGCTGCCGCGACGAAGCGATTCCACGGGGATGACGCGAAGGACGGCCCAGGCGCCCCAAGCTGGCTGACCGATGCGGACTGCCAAGCCTATGTGGCGGAGCGAGACGCCTTCGTCGCCGAGAACGGGTCAGACCCAGCGGAGATCCAGGTGGTCCGTTGGGTGACCGAAGCGGAGGCCACCGAAGTCTGGGTCGAGTGCCTCAAGGACGATGGCTGGCCAGCCTCCTTCAACCCAGACACGCCTCTCTCGCTCAACGTCGACGTCCCACTCAACCGCCGGGCCGGTTCGCGGCCAGCTCCGCGACCAGGGACGCGACCACCGCGCCCAAGTCGCCGCCGGCCGCCTCCGCCTGCGCCAGCTGCCGCTGATAGGACGCGCCCGCCACCAGGATCTCCGCGACGAACGCCAACTCGTCCAAACAGCCGAGCCGGGCGGCCACCTTCTCCAACCGCGCCAGGACCTGAGGCAGGTGGGATGTGACCAGTTCCTCGTCGCCTGCGGCGTTCAGGATGATGATCGCCTCCATGCCATAACGCGCGGTGCGCCACTTGTTCTCCTGGACAAACCAACTCGGCATCCAGGGCAGCTCGTCGCCCGCGTCCAACGTGTCCGAGAACTCCTCCACCAGGCATTGAACCAGCGCCGACACAGCTGCGACCTCGCGCAGAGTGGGCAAAGCGTCGCAGACCCGCACCTCCACCGTCCCGAACTTGGGGGAGGGCCGGATGTCCCACCGGATCTCCGAGAACACGTCGATCACCCCGGTGTGGACCATGTCCCGCACATAGCCCTCCAGCTGGGACCAGTCGTCGAACTGGATCGGCAGCCCCGCAGTCGGCAGCTGCTGGAACATCAGCGCCCGGTTCGACGCGTAGCCGGTGGCCTGCCCGCCCCAGTACGGCGACGAGGCCGAGAGCGCCTGCAGATGCGGCAGATAACTCAGCAGCGCGCGCATGATCGGCAGCACCTTGCGCCGGTCCTCCACGCCGACGTGCGTGTGCACCCCGTAGATCACCATCTGCCGGCCCCACCAGCGCGTCCGGTCCACGAGCCGGCGGTAGCGCTCCTTGTCCGTGACCTGTTGCGCCTCCCAACGCGCGAACGGATGCCCGCCCGCCGCCATCAGGTCGATCCGCAACGGATCCGCGGCGGCCCGGATCGCGTCCAGCTGCGACGCGATCTGCTCCGCCGCCTCCCGCACGGACCGGAACGGATCGGTCACGATCTCGACAGTGTTGACCAGGAACTCCTGGACCACGCCCGGCCGCGCTCGGCCGTCCGGCAACTTGAGCGCGTCCAGCACCGCCTGCGCCGCCTGCCTCAGATCGCCGCTGTCGCGGTCCACCAATTGGATCTCCCACTCGATCCCGACCGTGCCACGCGGCGAGTCGGCGAAGGGGATTGCCATCACGGCCTCCTATCGGGTTTCAAGCGGCTCGACCACCAGCACAGATTGTCGCGCACCTAGCCGGGTCAGGATGACAGTCGCGGCCGCATCGCCCCGCAACTGGAGCCGTTTGCGCAGTTCAGCGGGCTCGACAGCGGTTCCGCGTTTCTTTACGACCAACTGCCCCACGCCGCGTTCGCGCAAATACGCGCGCAGCCGCCTCAGGTTGAACGGGAACGCGTCCAACACCCGCCACCCGGTCAAGAACGGACTCGCGCCGTTAGCCCTGTCCGAGGTGATGTAGGCGATGGCCGGGTGCGCCAGCCGCGCGTCGTCCAGTTCGCGCGCCGCCTGTTCCAGCAGGTGAGCGCGGATGACCGCCCCGTCCGGCTCGTAGACGCACGCGCCGAGCGGTCCGGCTGGGAGTGGCGGCACGGCATCGTCCATCAAATGGTGCGCGCGACCGCCGCGCAACACCAACGCGCTCCGGCGGGCGCCGCTCGCCGCGCGCAGCGGCCCGAACCACCACGTCGCCTCCACCACGGCGCCGTCGACGGACACCCACTGGCTCTCCGCCTCCCCCGGGACGATGCCGTGCGGCAGGCCGGGAGAGACCTTGACACCCAGCGGCGACCGTTCCGCCAGCTGGAGGATCGCGTCCAAAGGTGGGCTGTATGCGGCCGGGTCGAAGACTCGCCGGCCGTCGGCGGCTCGGCGGGACGGGTCCGCCCACAAGGCGTCGCAACCGGTGAGATCCTGGCTGAGCGAGTCCGCGGCCACCACTTGGGCCTCGGGGAAAGCGGCCAGGTTCGCCGCCGCGACGGCCGCCGTGACCGGGTCCGACTCGAAGACTCGGACTCTGATGCCGAGGGCCGCGAACGCCAGCGCGTCCCCGCCGATCCCACCGGTCAAATCCGCCACATGGGTGAAGCCGGCCGCGCGGTAACGTTCGGCGTGGCGGGCCGCGACCTCGATTCGAGTGGCTTGGGCCAAGCCATGGTCGGTGAACAACATGTCGGCTGCGAAGTCGCCGAACTTGGCGCGGGCGCGGGTGCGCAGACGTAGCTGGGTGAGGGCGGCGGCGACGAGCTTCGGATCGGCGCCCCGCCGCCGCAACCCGTCAGCGAGTTTGAGAGCGAGTTCGCCGGTGTAGGTGTCCACACGCGCGCTGAGCTGTTCCAGCAGGTGACGCCCCGTCGCGGAGGTCAGGAGGGCGACGTCCGCGAGATCCACGGCCCCACCATACCGCCGGGCGTGGGCTGGGCGGGGTGGGGGAGAGGCGGAGGCTCGCCGGGCGCGCGGGTGGCGCAGGAGCTGGAGCGAGAAGAGCGCGCCCGGCTGCGGAGGCCCGCCGGGCGCGGGCGTGGCGGGCGCGCGCGTGGCGCAGGCACGCCGGGCGCGGGGGCGACGTCCAAACTTTCTCGTCACCTGTTCGACCCAATCGCGTAGCCAGATGCTGACTGAGGCGAAACTCTCAACTTACGCGCCGGTAACAGCCGTGGGCTGGGATGGCTGAAAGCCCTAACGGACGCCGGGCCTGACCGGCGGGGAAGGCGGTTCGAGTGGACGAATTGCGGTTTCACAACGTGGTCGGCGGCGCGGCGCGGAAGGCTGGGGCGTACCGTCCGGTGATCGAGCCGGCGACAGGCGAGGTCTACGCCTCCGCCCCGGATTCGGACGCGGCGGAGGTGGTCGACGCGTTGGACGCCGCCAGCCAGGCTTTCACCACCTGGCGCAGGGTCACCCCGCGTGAACGGCAGGAGGCGCTGTTGGAGCTAGCTGACGCGGTCGAGGCCCGCGCGGAAGAGTTCAACGCCGTCGAGTGCCGGGACACCGGCAAACCGCTTGCCGTCACTCGCACAGAGGAGTTGCCCGTCTGTGTGGACCATCTCAGGTTCTTCGCGGGCGCCGCGAGGTTGGTCGAGGGGCTCGCGACGGGCGAATACATGGAAGGCTTCACTTCATCGATCCGGCGCGAGCCCGTCGGCGTGTGCGCGCAGGTGACACCTTGGAACTACCCGCTGGCGATGGCGGTCTGGAAGATCGCGCCGGCGATCGCCGCCGGGAACACGGTGGTCTTGAAACCGTCGGAGCTGACGCCCGCGTCCACGGTGCTGCTAGCTGATGTCGCCTCTGAGATCCTCCCGCCCGGGGTGTTGAACGTGGTCTGCGGTGGCAGGGACACCGGCCGGGCGTTGGTGGACGCGCCACAGGCGGCGATGGTCTCGATCACGGGATCGGAGCGGGCCGGTATGCAAGTGGCCGCGGCCGCCGCCCGGGACGTCAAGCGGGTGCATCTGGAACTGGGCGGCAAAGCGCCCGTGGTGGTGTTCGCCGACGCCGATCTGCGGCGCGCCGCCACCGAAATCGCCGTCGCCGGCACGTTCAACGCCGGCCAGGACTGCACGGCCGCGACCAGGGTGTTGGTGGACAGCCGCGTCCACGCGGAGTTCTCAGAGATGCTGGCCGAGGCCGTCCGCGGCCAGCGGACCGGCGCCCCCGAAGAAGACGTGGACTTCGGCGCCTTGTCATCGCAAGCGCACCTGGACAAGGTGATGGGATTCATGGACCGGCTGCCGACGACCGCGCGGGTGATCGTTGGCGGGCGCCGCGTGGACCGTCCAGGGTTCTTCATGGAGCCGACGCTGGTCGCCGGCCTGGCCCAGTGGGATGAGGCGGTCCAACAGGAGATCTTCGGCCCGGTGCTGACGCTTCAGGCCTTCTCGTCGGAGGCGGAGGCGTTGGAGCTGGCCAACGGGGTGCGTTACGGCCTCGGCGCGTCGGTGTGGACCGCGGACCACGGCCGGGCGCTGCGCTGCACCCGGGATCTCGACTTCGGGGTGGTGTGGGTCAACAGCCACATACCGTTCGTCTCGGAGATGCCGCACGGTGGATTCAAACACTCCGGCTACGGCAAGGACCTGTCGAAATATGCTCTCGAGGATTACACGCGGGTCAAACACGTCATGTCGTACATGGGGGAGCTCACACAGGAAGGGTCGCTGTGAGCGCGGCATCGTCCGCCTGGACCCCCAGGCCGCCCGTGCCGGCGCCGCTTCGCGGCGCGGCTGACCTGGCTGACGCCCGCCGCCAGGGGCTGACCGCGCTGGCTTTGCGCAAGACGTTCCAGTCCCAGGAGGGCGCCGAGGTCCGGGCCCTCGACGGTGTCAGCCTCGAGATCCTGCGCGGCGAGTTCTTTGTCCTGCTGGGCCCCTCCGGCTGCGGGAAGACCACGTTGCTGCGCGCCATCGCGGGGTTGGAGCCGTTGGACAGCGGCGAGATTTATCTCGGCGACACGCACATCGACATTCTGCCGCCCGCCAAACGCCCGGTGAACACGGTGTTCCAGAGCTACGCCCTGTTCCCGCACCTGACGGTCTGGGAAAACGTCGCGTTCGGATTGCGCATGGAGAAACAGCCGAAGGACCAGATCGCGGCGCGTGTGGCGGAAATGCTGGACTTGGTGCAATTGGCGGGGGTCGGCGGCCGCAAGCCGAACCAGCTCTCCGGCGGGCAGCAGCAGCGTGTGGCCCTGGCGCGGGCGCTGGCCAAGGAGCCCAGGGTGCTGCTCTTGGACGAGCCGCTGTCAGCCCTCGACCTGAAACTCAGGCGGGGCATGCAAGGGGAACTCAAGCGCATTCAGCGTGAGACCGGAATCACGTTCGTCTTCGTCACGCATGATCAAGAAGAAGCGCTCACGCTAGGTGACAGGATAGCCGTCTTCTCCGAGGGGCAAGCGGTGCAGATCGGCACGCCCGAGGAGATTTACGACCACCCCGTCAACCGTTTTGTGGCGGATTTCATCGGGGAGACCAATTTCATCGCCTCGGATATCGGCGAACGTGACGGCCATCTCACGGCGTGGATCGGCGGCGTCGAGTTCCCGTTGGGTCCGCGGGCGGGCCGCGCGGCGGCCGGCGAGTCCGCGACCTTGGCGGTGCGCCCGGAGAACGTCCAGTTGACGCCGGCCGCGGGGGCGGCGCTGACGGGCACGTTGACGGAGTTGGCTTATATGGGCACCGATTTGCGCTGCCGGATAACGCTGGCCGATGCCGTCGAGTTGCGCGCCCGTGTCGCCCCGCCTTTCGCGCTCGCCCATTTGGCGCCTGGTGGACCCGTGGGTGTGGCGATCGATCCGGCGGACGTGAAGGTGGTGGCCGATTGAGCGCGGGACCGGAGCGGGGCGGCGACCGCGCGCCGGCCTTGGGCTGGGTCCGCCGCCGGCTTGGGGCCGGACGGGCGGGACCGATCCGGCCAGGCCAGCTGTCGGCTTGGTTCGCCACGCCCGCCATCTTGTTGGGGCTCGCGTTCACGTTGGGACCGATGATCGTTGTGGCCGTGTTCTCGCTGATGGCGCAGCCGACCACCGGCACGGGCGTGGAGATGCGGTTCTCCACGAAGGCTTATGAGCACTTCTTCATGCAGGAATCCTTCACCGGCGAATCCCGGTTCGATCCACGCTACCTCAGGGTGTTCGCGGTCTCGGCGGCGCTCGCCCTCGGGGTCACGGTCCTTTGCGTCGCTTTGGCGTTCCCCATCGCGGTGTGGATGTCGACCAGGACGCCGCGCGCCCAGAACATGCTGCTGCTGGCCGTGACCATCCCGTTTTGGACCAACCTGCTGGTGCGCACTTACGCTTGGATGCTCATCCTGGCCGAGTCGGGGCCGGCGAACTCCTTCTTGGCTTTCCTCGGGGTGGAACCGACCCAAATGCTGTACACCTGGCAAGCGGCCTTCGTCGGGCTGGTTTACACGTTCCTGCCGTTCGCGATCCTGCCGATCTATTCGGCGGTGGCCGGTTTCGATTTCGCGCTGGCGGAGGCCGCCTATGACCTGGGCGCCGGGAAGCTCGCGGTGCTCCGGAAGGTCATCTGGCCGGCCGCGTCCGGCGGGGTGGTCTCCGCCGTGGCGCTGTGCCTCGTGCCCGCCTTCGGATCATACGTCCAGCCGGTGTTACTCGGCGGCGGGCGGCTGGTGATGGTCGGCAGCCTCATCGCCTCACAGTTCGGGGAGGCGCGCAACTGGCCGTTCGGCGCCGCGCTGTCAGTCATCATCCTTGTCTTGACGCTGCTGGGCGCGCTCGCGCTGATGCGCTGGACCAAGCGTTCCGCGCAGAAAGTGACCCTGGCAGTATGAACGGCGCCGCGACAATCCCTAAAGCTCCGCTTGAGGCCGCGCCTGTCCCGCGACCACCCACCAAGGCCGAGCAGCGCCACCTGCGTCTGGACCATTTCCCTGGGTTGTGGCTGGTCAGCCTCGTCTGCCTGGCCTTCTTGTACATCCCGATGCTGATCGTGGTGGCCTATTCGTTCAACAGCGGCCGGCAGGCGCTGATCTGGCAGGGTTTCTCTTTGACGTGGTACCAGCGGGTGTTCAGCGACGCCTCGATCGTCAGCGCGACCAAGGTGTCGTTGCAGGTGGCGGTGATCGCCACAGTGGCTTCGACCGCGATGGCTGTGCTCTATGTGCTGGCGATGAACCGCTTGGGGCGCTGGGGATCGGCCGCGGCCATGGCGCTGCTGGCCGCGCCGATCGTGGTGCCGGAGGTGATCATGGGCGTCGCGACGCTCGCGTTCATCCGGCTGATCGGTCTCAACCCGGGCTTTTGGCCGCTGGTGTTCGCGCACACGTGCTTCTGTTTCCCGTTCGCGTTGATGAACATCAGGGCGCGGCACGGCACCCTGGATCCCGCCTTGTTCGAATCGGCGGCCGATCTCGGGGCCAGCGAGGCCACCATGGTCAGGCGGATCTCACTGCCGCTGCTGATGCCCGGAATCGTCTCGGGGGCGCTGCTCGCTTTCGTGGTGTCGATGGACGATTTCATGATCTCGAACTTCTTGGCTTCGGCGGGGTCGACCACTCTGCCGATCTACATTTTCGGCCTGATCCGCAAGGGCGTCAGCCCATCGGTCAACGTGGTCGCGACGCTGCTGCTGCTCCTGGCGGTGGGGGTGACCACGGCCACGACGTTCTTGTCGCGGCAGCGGGGCGCGGCGGCGGGTCGGCGGCCAACGTGACGGCTCGACGGGTGGACGGAACCGCGCGCGGGCGGCGAACGGCCTTGGACGCCGGGCGGGGCGTCGGGGTTGATGGGGAGGACGGCATCGTGCGCGGACGAAGCCGCGGGCGAACGTGACTGGGGAGCCGAGACCCGGCTCCGGAAAGGATAAGGACGATGAAACGGACCAGGACGGGGGCCACGCGCTCCCTGGCGGGTGTGGCGCTCGCGGCGGCTCTGCTCGGCGTGGTGGGGTGCGGCGGCGCCACGCCGAACGGCGCCGAGGACCAAACCGACGCGGCGGCTGGCTTCGTGCCCGCGACCAGCGGCGCCGTCAGCATCTACACGTGGTCGGATTACCTGCCGCTGGAGCTGCTGGATCGGTTCGAGGAGGAGACCGGCATCCGCGCGACCATCGACTTCTATGAGAACAACGAGTCGCTCATGTCGAAACTGGAGATCAGCGGCGGGACGGGTTATGACGTGGTGGTCCCGTCCGACTACGCCGTCAAAGCGATGATCGAAAAGGGCCTGTTGACCAAGTTCTCGGCCTTGGATCTGCCAAATGGCAAGTACATCGCCGAGGAGGCGAAAAACGTCTACTACGACCCTCAGCGGGAATACTCGGCGCCGTATATGTACGGGAGCACCGGGTTCTCATACGACTCGTCGCTGTTGGCCGAAGGCCAAGAGGGGCCCAAATCGTGGTACGACTATTTCACCCTGGGTGAGCCTTTCGCCGGCGACATCGGGATTTTGAACGACGAGTTCGACGGTGTCAACGCCGCGCTGCGGGCCGTTGGAGCTGCCCCATGCACCAACGATCCAGAGGAGCTGCAAGCCGCCCTGGACCTGTTGCTGGGGCTGAAGCCGAAGGTCAAGACGATCCTCTCGGACGCGGTGGCGGACCGGCTGGGCGTCGGCGAGAACACCGCGGGAATGATCTGGAATGGCGACTCACACAGGGCGTGGCGGCTGAATCAGAACATCGTCTACGTGTACGCCACGGAAGGCCTGTCCTTGTTCGAGGATAACTGGGTCATCCCGTCCGGGGCCGCCAATGTGCCGCAGGCGTTGACCTTCATCAACTGGATGCTAGACCCGAAGAACGCCGCCGAGGCGGCGAACTATGTGGGGTTCTCCGCGCAACTCGACGGGATCGAGGAATACCTGGACGAGGATATGAAAGCCGACCCGGCGATTGTCCCGCCCGCTGACGCGAAGCTTGAGATGATCCCGGCCTGCGACAACGAGACCATGAACAAGTACACGCAGATCTGGGAGTCGTTCAAGGGGTGACGCCCGGGCGCGACCCGGGCGCGGCTCGGGCGTGGTCGCTGTGCAGCTCTGGT
Organism: Bifidobacteriaceae bacterium; assembly: GCA_031278075.1. Taxonomy (GTDB): domain Bacteria; phylum Actinomycetota; class Actinomycetes; order Actinomycetales; family WQXJ01; genus JAIRTF01. Next base: position 9,051 of record JAITLE010000280.1, read on the forward strand.
CCGCGAGTCCGGTGGCGTGGTCGTCGGGGTCGAGCCGGTGAGCGGACCTGTGGCCGGGCCGGTGGCTGGACTGGTGGTCTGGTCGGCGGCTGGGCTGGTGGTTGGGCTGGTGGCTGGGCCGGTCTGGTGGCCCAGCCCAGGGCTGTCACGCCGCGACGAGCGAAGATTGGCGACTTTTGTGTCCTCGAAGCCGGATCGTGGCGAATTTTGTGCCTGCCCGACACGCGCATAGGCCTTTGACCAGGCGATACGCGTGAGCCCCGGGGACAAAAGTCGCCAAAACTCGGGTGGGGGGCACAAAAGTCGCCAAAACTCGGATCGAGGGGCACAGAAGTCGCCAAAACTCGGG
>JAITLE010000058.1 GCA_031278075.1 Bifidobacteriaceae bacterium
CCCTGCGCGGGCTCCGGCCCGGGAGACGCCGATACGGGCGGGCGTCACCATTCCTACACTTCTCTCCTCCGGAGCGAGAAGTGTAGACTTCCGCGCCCCGCGCCTCGGCACGGCGCCTAGATGGGGGCCCGCCCGCGACTGGATTCCAGGCCCGTGTGTCAGGATGGGTGGATGAAGCCAGCCCAAGTCGTGAGGATCTGCGCCGCGGCGGGCGCGATCGCCGCGATAGCCGCCGGCGCCAGGTTCCACAGGGGCTGGGGCGCGACGCCCCAAGAGCAAGCCTCCGAGATCCCCGGTGACAATTTTGTGAAGCGGATCAAATTCCGCTCCACCCGGGCCATCACGATCGACGCGCCTCCTCAGGCCGTCTGGCCGTGGCTGGCGCAGATGGGCATGGGCCGCGGCGGGTGGTATGCCAACGACAAGGCGTTGCAACTGATCTCACCGGTCTCGACCGCCTCCGCCACCCGCATAATCGACGACCTCCAGGATCTCAAGGTCGGGGACGCGGTCGATTTGATCCTGTCGGTGGCAGTCAAGGGTCACCTCCGCGTCCCCCACGAGGTGCTCGTGTTGGTCGCCGACGAGAACCAAAGGCCACTCCAACCCTGGGTCAAGTCCTGGGCGTTCCAGCTCAGGCCTCTGCCAGGCGGCGCCACCAGGCTGATCGTCCGCGAGACCTCCGGCTGGGATAGCTGGCTCGTCCACGCCGTGACCGCGGCCACCGGATGGCTCTGGTTCCTCGGCGCCAGGCGTCAGCTGAAGAACATCAAGGCCCTAGTCGAGGCCACCTGACGCCGCGCGGCGCGACCGCCACAACGCATCCCCCGTGAGGGTGGCCAGCGCCGCCCAGACGGCCGCGAAGCCGAACCACCGCCCGCCGGACATCGGCTCGTGGAACAGCAGCAGGCCCGTGATGAACTGCATCACCGGGCAGAGGTACTGCAAGAAGCCGAGCAGGGAGAGCGGGAGCCGCCTAGCCGCGGCGTTGAAGAGCAGCAACGGGGCCGCGGTGGCGACGCCGAGGCCGAGCAGGGCGGAATCGTGCCCTGGCATCCCAACCACGAACGTCCCTCGGCCCGTGACGCCCAGCCAGATGAGGTGGCCCACCGCGGCGGGCAGGACCACGGCGGTCTCGACGGCGAGCGCCGTGAACGCTGGGACGGAGCGCCCGACCAGCTTCTCGACGTAGCCGTAGAACCCGAACGTGAGCGGCAGCACCAGCGCCACCCATGGCAGGCGGCCCGCCGTCGCCGCGATCACCACCACCGCCAAAGCCCCGATCCCGACCGCCGTCCATTGGGCGGCGCGCAGCCGCTCATGTAGGAGAACCACCCCGAGCAGGACGCTGAACAGCGGGTTTATGAAGTATCCCAGCGCCGCGTCGACCAGGTGACCGTTGAGGGTGGCCCACACGAAGACCAGCCAGTTGGCGGTCAGCAGGACACCCGCGAGCGCCATCGCGCCCAAGACCTTCGGCCGGCCGACCGCCCGCCGCAGCGGCGCCCATTGCCGCGCCAGCACCAACGCGCCGGCGCACAACACCGCCGTCCACACGATCCGGTGCGCGATCACCTCCAGCGCGCTCGCCCGCCCCACCAGCGTCAGGTACAGGGGCAGCACGCCCCACAGCACATAGGCGCCGATCCCGAAAACTAGTCCCTGCCGGCGATCAGGCATCTCGCGACGGCTCCCCGCCGCGCGCCGCTATCGCGCCAAGCACCTGCCCGATCGGCTCCGTGATGGTCAACGCCCGCCGCCCGCTAGGGGCGGTCCCGTCGCGGTTGATCACCACCAGGTCCTCGCCCAGGAAGTGTCGGACCAGTCCGGCCGCCGGGTACACCTGCAGCGAGGTGCCACCGATGATCAGCAGGTCGGCATCGGCGATCGCGCGGGCCGCCGCCTGCAACACCGCCACGTCCAGCGGGTCCCCGTACAACACGACGTCCGGACGCACGATGCCGTCGCACTCGCAACGCGGGACATCTTTCGCCGCGCACACGAACGCCAGGTCAAAGGTCCGGCCGCAGTCCGGGCAGCGGTTGCGGTGGACCGACCCGTGCAACTCGAGGACGTCGCGCGAGCCGGCCGCCTGATGCAAGCCGTCGATGTTCTGGGTGACGACGCAGGCGAGCTGGCCGGAGCGTTCCAACTCCGCGAGCCTCAGATGCGCCGCGTTGGGCCGCGCCTCGGGGTGCGCCACCGCGGAGCGGTAGAACTCGAAAAACTCCTTGGGATGGGCGGCGAAGAAGTCGCGGGACAGGATCACCTCCGGCGGGACGCGACCCTGTCTCGAGTACAGCCCGTCCGCGGAGCGGAAATCAGGGATGCCGGATTCCGTCGAAACCCCGGCGCCGCCGAAGAACACAGCGCGCTCGGCGCGATCGACCAAACGCTGCAGGCGTTGAACCGCTAGGCGAGGAGGCGAAGTCACCCGTAAGGCGTACCACATTTGCGGCGTCAGGGGCACGCGCCGCGGGCGGGCTTGCGGCGCTCAATGGAAGTCGCGGGACTTGGTGGGGACCGTGAGCTGGAGGGGATGCAGGTGGCCGGCCTTGACGCCGACAGTGCCGTCCCGGCTTTCGAGGCGGCCGGTGATGATCATCGCGGGCGCGGTGCGGGCGACTTTGCGGTATTTCGCCCACACGTCTTTGGTGCAGACGATGTTCAGGGCGCCGGTCTCATCCTCGAGGTTCAAGAACGTCACCCCAGCTGCGGTCGAAGGGCGCTGACGGTGTGTGACAACGCCGGCGACCTTGATCCACTCGCCGTTCTGCCGGCCGGGGACCTGGGCGTTTGGGACCACGCCAGCGGCGTCCAGCTTGTCGCGGACGTGAACGGTGGGATATTCGGCCAGTGTCACGCCGCTGGCCCAGATGTCGGCCCGCGCGAGTTCCTCGGCGGACATGCCCGGCAGGGCGGGCGCGTCGAGCCCCGGGGTGGCGCCCGGAAGCTGGCCCGGGCCGCCCACCGCGCCCGCCGCCCACAGGGCGCGTCGCCGCTCCGGCTCCAGCGCGCCGAGCGCGCCGGCCGTGGCCAAACATTCCATCTGGTGGGGCGTCAGCTCGCAGCGGGAAGCCAGATCGGTCAGGTCGGCGAAGGGGCTCACGCGACGCTCGGATTCGATGCGCCGCGCCTTTGTCAGGCCGATCCCCCGGACCGTCGCCAAACCTAGACGGATCCCCAGGTTCGGATCGCCCCGAAGCAGTTTGGAATACGGGCGGTCGCCCGGGCCGAGGCGTTCCACCGAGGCGTGAGCGCTCGACGCCTGGACATCAGCGCCCCGCACCGCGATCCCGTGTCGGCGGGCGTCCGCCACCAGCGATTGCGGCGAATAGAACCCCATCGGCTGGGACGCGAGGATCGCGGCGTAGAACGCCGCCGGATGGAACACCTTCAACCAGGCGCTGACGTAGACGATCAACGCGAAAGAGAAAGAATGCGACTCCGGGAAACCGAAGTCCGCGAAGCCTCTGAGTTGCTCGAAGACTTTCTCTCTGGTCCGCGGCGGGATGCCGCGGGCCGCCATGCCAGCCATCAGCTGGTCGCGCAAAGCCTCCATCTTCTCCGTTGAGCGTTTGGAGCCCATGGCCCGCCGCAGCTGATCCGCCTGGCCCGGACTGAACCCGGCGGCCGCGATCGCCATCTGCATCAGCTGCTCTTGGAACAGCGGGACGCCCTTGGTGCGTTCCAGGGCAGGGCGCAGCAGTTCGTGGTCGTAGGTGATCGGTTCGCGTCCCCGGGCGCGCTCGATGTACGGGTGGACCGAGCCGCCCTGGATGGGGCCAGGCCGGATCAGCGCCACCTCGACCACGATGTCGTAGAACCGCCGGGGCCGCAGGCGTGGCAAGGTCGCCATCTGCGCCCTGGACTCCACTTGGAACACGCCCACCGTGTCGGCGGCGCACAGCAGATCGTAGACCTCGGGGCATTCCTGGGGCAGGCTGTGCATCTCCAGGCGTTCGCCCTCGACACGTTCGATCTCGTCGAACGCCAACCGCACCGCGCCCAACATGCCAAGACCAAGCAGATCGAATTTGACCAGGCCGGCGTCGGCGCAATCGTCCTTGTCCCATTGCAGCACCGACCGATCCGCCATGCGCCCCCATTGGACCGGGCAGACGTCGATCACCGGCTGGTCCGCCAGCACCATCCCGCCGGGGTGGATCCCGAGGTGGCGGGGCAGCTTCATGAATCTCTCCGCCAAATCCAGCACGTCAAAGGGGATGCCAGCCAAGTCGTCGTCTGCGTCCACGGGACGGGCGTCGCGGCGCCCCCACGGCGTGTAGTTGATCTTCCCGTCCCGCAGGTGGCCCCAACGTTCCACCTGCTTCGACCAGGCGTCTTGTTGGCCCACGTCATGGCCCAGCGCCCGGGCCGCGTCCCGCAGCGCCAACCTGGGCCGATAGCTGATCACAGCGCCCACCAGCGCGGCGCGGTCCCGGCCGTGACGCTCATAGACATGCTGGATCACCTCCTCCCGCCGGCCCGACTCGATGTCCAAGTCGATGTCGGGGCACTCCTCGCGTTCTGGCGCCAAGAAGCGCTCGAACAGCAGGCCGTGCCGGACGGCGTCGACGGCTGTGATGCCCAACGCGTAGCAGACGGCCGAGTTCGCGGCTGATCCCCGACCCTGGCAGAGGATCCGCCTGGCGCGGCAGAACTCCACCACCTCGTGCATGATCAAGAAGTACCCGGGGAAGCCAAGCTCTTCGATGACCTGCAATTCGTGGTCCAGCGTGGCGTAGGCCTTGGCGCTGGCCGCGTCGCGCGGCCCGTAGCGGTCCTTCGCCCCCCGCCAGGTGAGCTCCCGCAGCCAGGTCGCCTCCGTGTGGCCCTGGGGGACGCTCGCCGGGGGCAGGCGCGGGGCGATCAGCTTCAAGTCGAAGGCGCACTCCGCGCCCAGCCGAGCCGCGGTCGCCACAGCCTCCGGATGCGCCGCCAGGCGCGCCGCCATCTGGGCGGGTCCAAGCAGAGCGGCGGTGGGACCCGCCGGCAAGAAGCCGTCCATCTCGTCGAGGCTGCGCCGTCCCCGCACCGCCGCCATGGCGCTGGCCAGCGGGAACTCCTCGACGGTGGCATAGTGGACGTTCCCCGTGCCGACCAGTGGGAGGCGTGCCGCGGCGGCCAGATCGGCCAGGGCCGCCATCCGGGCAGGGTCCGCCGGGTCGCCCGAATTGGTGATCTCCACCGCCACGTTGTCGCGGCCGAACAAGGCTGTCAGCCGGTCCAGCTCTTTCGCGGCCGCCGCGGCGCCGCCTGATTCCAGGGCGCGGCGCACCGCGCCTTTCCTGCAACCGGTCAGCACCAGCCATTCGCCCCCGCCCAAGGCGGCCAACTCTTCCAGGTTGTATCGGGGCGGCCCCTTCTCCCCCACCGCCAAGTACGCTAGGGCGATCCCTCGGCTGAGGCGTTTGTAACCGGCCGGCCCGCGAGCCAAGACCAGCAGGTGCGTCCCCGGAGGGTCGTCCGCGCCGGGCGCCTCCTCGCCCGCCTCGAGCGTCAACTCCGACCCGAAGACCGTGGCCAGGGACACGCCACGGGCCGCCTCAGCGAATTGGACCGCGCCGTACAACCCGTCGTGGTCCGTGATGGCCATCGCGCCCAACTCGAGTTCCGCCGCGCGGCGCGCGAGGTCCGCCGGCTGGCTGGCGCCGTCGAGGAAACTGAACGCGCTGTGCGCGTGCAACTCGCTGTACTCAGTCATAGACCCCCTCGACACTCCATCGGCCGGCCTCGAGGGCCAGCAGCGCGGTCCGTTCCCCGGCGCCGTGTTCCACCTGGACCTGCATGTACACCCGTCGGCTGGCCTCGGGCGCCCACCAGCGGTCTAGCACGGGCCAAGGACCCGCCCAGCCCTTCACCGGGTCCTTGTCCAACACCGCCGGACGGGCGCTGAGTTCCAGGTGGGGGCTCACCTCGACCATGCGGCCCCGAGAGTCGAGCAGATCCACCGGCCAGGGTTGCGGCGGCACCAAAGTGGGCGCCGGGTCCGGCACCGCTCCGGGCCAGGGCCGCTCCACAGGCCGGAGCGGCATCGCCTCATCCCCCCACGCCACAAGGCGGACCCGCCCGCGCGGCTCCCGGCCGCCCTGCACCACCGGCTGGTACACGCCCCGGCCGCCCAGCATGGTGTTGACCCGCTCCGCGCCCCGGGCCGCCCTGGTCACGGCGTGCCCGCCCGATCCCCACAACCGGTTCCCCCCGACTCCCGCCGGGTGGACCTCTTGCGCCTCAAGCGCCAACCGGGTCAACGCCCCCGTGGGGAGCAGCCCGCTGCGCCCGGTCAGCCACCCCTCCAGCTGCCACCGCACCCGGTCCGTCACGCCATCCGAATCGACCCCTTCCAGGCGCCACGTCCTCTCCAGGCGCTCGCCCGCCTCAGTTGTGGCGCTGACCTTGAGCCGGCTGTAGCCTTGCCCATGTCTGGCCAGTTGAGCGTGCAGATTCTCCGCCAGCGCGCGCGCCGCCAAGGCGGCCTGGTCCACCCGGTTCATGGGCTCGTCCGGCTGGTGGATCGCGGTGAACTCCATGGGAAGGCGGTGTCCCGGCGCCGTCAGCGCGTCTTCCGCGCGCGCCAGCCGCCGCGCCCACACCCCGACCGAGCCGAACCGTTCCGTCACATTGCCCGCCGGCAAGCGGGCCAAGTCCCCGAGGGTCTTGATCCCCAGCCGCCCCAGCAGGTCCATCAACACGTCCAGGTCTTCCCCGTGCGCGGTGCCCTGAAGCGCCAGACCCAAGTCCCGCAACGGCCGGGGATCCAAGTACTCCCGCGACCTGCCCGGCGCCACCACGAGCCCGTCGCGCGCCGCCAGGATCGCGGCCAGCAGCCCGTCCGCGATCCCCACCCACGCCTCCGCTCCGGTCTCCACCGTGAGTTGGGTCAGCAGGTGTTCCACCAGTTCGCCGTCGCCGCCGTGGTAGCGGCTGGCGCCCGCCGCCGGGCACAGCAACAGGCCGGGTCGCAACAGTTCCACCCCCGGTATCAGTGTGTGCACCAGGATCGCCACTTCTTCGAACGCTCGAGCGTCCCGCACCGGATCCGCCGGCGCCATCACCCCGTCGGGGCAAAGCGCCGCCGCCGACCGCCGCCTCATCCCGCGCCGCACGCCGGCCGCCCGCGCCGACGCGCTCACCGCCTTGACACACCGCCCGTCCGCGACCATCACAGGCGCGCCCGCGGGCGCCTCCCCGGCCCCCACCGCCGCGACCACCGGCCAGTCCGGCAACCACACGGCCGCCAACCGCCGTCCCGTGCACGATGCCGACCGCCCCAGCGCCCCTCCATCCACCAGTTCGGCGGTCGCCACGCCTCCGCCGTTCACGACCGCCGCCCCTCGAACCCGCCTTTGAACCGCGGCTCACATTCCAACAAGAGATCTCTCGCCAATCCCTGGTTCTCCCCGAGCGCGGCGACGCGCGTCCGATCGACTTGGACCACCACGCCCGCGCCAGCCCAACGTCCCGCTGTGACCAGGCGGCCGCCGGTGAACCGCAGCCGCGCCTCGACGCGCCGCCGGTCCCCAGCGCTCAACCCCAGCGGCCCGGCCACCACCAGTCCATAGGCGTCCACCAGGCCGGCGACCACCCGCAGCGGCTCAGGGCCCAGGTCGGGGACCACCACAGCGCGGCTCAACGGCAGACCCGCCTCGGCCGCCGCCAGAAGGCCCGCCTTGGGCAGGGCCGCGATGGCGGCCCAGTCCTCCGGCCCCAATGCGACGGCCGCCACCTCCCAGAGGGCCGACAACGACCCGGTCACCTCGGCCACCGTGCCCGGCGCCAGCTGCGGGGCGATCCGCCGAGCGAGTTCGCCGGGGCTCAGCAGGACCCGCCCGCCGGGCGCGGGCCAGGCGGCGTCCCGCCGCGTGTTCCGGGGACACTCGACACGCTTGGCCACGGGCGTCACACCGGTCTTGGATTCGGCGGTCTCTAGCAGCCGCCGCGCCTTCACCAGCACGGACGCCTGGGCCGATGGCTTGACCAGAGTGGCCTGCGCTGGAGCCACACTAATCACCTCCCCTCATGCTACGTCTGTTCGGGTTTCCACAATATCCATACTCGTACACCTGTGTCAACGCCGGGAAGGCCCCGGCGCCAGCCGTCCCGCCAGCGAGCGCGTAAAATCCGGTCATGGATCTCACAAGGCCTGTCCCACCCGACCCGTACTCCCTACTTCCCGCGGTCGCGCCACTCACACTCACCAGTAAAGACGTCACCACTGACACTCCATTGGGCGAACCGTTCACCGCGGCCGGCGGCAACATCTCGCCACACCTGGCCTGGCGCGACTTCCCGCCCCTGACCAAGAGCTTCCTCGTCAACTGCTTCGACCCCGACGCGCCCACGCCCGCCGGGTTCTGGCACTGGACCCTCGTCAACCTGCCCGTCACCGTCACCGAGCTGCCCCGCGGCGCGGGCGGGCCCGAGACGCCCTGGCCCGAACCGGCCTTCCAGGTCAACGGCGACTCGGGGACGCTCGGCTACTACGGCGCCGCGCCCCCAGCCGGTGATTTCCCGCACCGCTATTTCTTCGCCGTGCACGCGCTGGACGTGGCGACGCTGCCTGTCGGCCCCGACGCCACGCCAACGGTGGTCGCGTTCAACGCGTTGTTCCACACCATCGCGCGCGGCGTGGTGACGCCGACCTACCAAACCAAGTAGGACCCGCGCGGCTCGCCCACCCGCGCGGCTCGCCCACCCGCGCCCCGCCCACCCGAATTCAGCTCACCCGAATTCAACTCACCGCGCGAGTGGCCCAGAACGCCACCGCGGCCGCGGCGGCCACGTTCAGCGAGTCCACTCCGCCCGCCATCGGTATGCGCACCACCACGTCAGCCAAGGCGAGCGCCTGGGCGCTCAACCCCGACCCCTCAGTGCCCACCAACAGAGCGAGCCGTTCCGGGAGGTGACGGGCGAACCGGTCGAGGGGCACGGCATCGTCCGCCAAGGCCAAAGCGGCCACGCTCCACCCGGCCTGTTTGAGCTGCCCCAAAGCCGCTGGCCACGGCTCGATCCGGGCCCACGGCACCTGGAACACCGTGCCCATCGAGACGCGCACCGCGCGGCGGTAAAGCGGATCGGCGCTGCGCGGCGTCAGCGCCACCGCGTCCACCCCGAGGGCCGCGGCGGAGCGGAAGACGGCGCCCAAGTTGGTGTGATCCACCACGTCCTCCACGATCGCGAGTCTCGTCGCGTCCCGCGTCAGCGCTTCCAACGCGACGGGCGCCGGCCGCCGCATCGCCGCGATCGCGCCGCGGTGCACGTGGAAGCCGCAGACCGCGTGGAGCACGGCGTCTTCGCCGACGTAGACCGGCACCGCCGGATCCACCCGCTCCAGCAGACGCGCCAGCACGTCGACCCAACGCGGCGACATGAGCAGCGAGAACGGCTCGATCCCGGCGTCCAAGGCGCGGCCGATCACCTCGGCGCTCTCCGCCATGAACAGCCCCCGCTCCGGTTCGACGCGGCGTCGCAAAGCGACGTCCTTCAAGTGGAAATAGGCTTCCAGGCGGCCATCCGCGGGGTCTGCCACCGGCACGATCACCGGCCCAGGGTATCGCCCGCCCAGACCCAGAGGCGCGGGGCCCCGTTGTGGAAAAATAGGCGGCATTCCCGCACCAGCGAAAGGGGCCTCAAGGTGAGTCAGACAATCGCGTTCGGCGTCGACGTCGGGGGTTCAGGCATCAAGGGCGCCCCGGTCGACCTCGCCACAGGTGAGTTGACGGCGCCGCGCCAAAAGATCCTCACGCCGCAGCCTGCCACGCCCGATGCCGTCGTGAGCGTCATCGGGGAGTTGATCGCCGGCTTCGAGTTGGCCGCCGACGTGCCCATCGGGCTCTCGTTCCCCAGCCCGATCGTGCAGGGCGCGGTGGGGTGGATGGCCAACCTCGACCAGTCGTGGGTGGGTGTCAACCTGGCCGACGCCGTGGAGGCCGGGACCGGCCGGCGCCCGACCGTCGTCAACGACGCCGACGCCGCAGGGTACGCCGAGATCGCTTTCGGCGCCGCGAAGGGCCACCCGGGGACCGTCGCCGTGACGACGCTCGGCACGGGGATCGGCGTGGCGCTCATCACCGAGGGGAAGCTTTGGCCGAACGCGGAGCTGGGCCACCTGCAGATCAACGGCCGCGACGCCGAGAATTGGGCGGCCGCCTCGGCGAAAGAGCGCGAGGGCTTGACCTTCGAGAAGTGGGCGAAGCGGCTGCAACGCTATTTCACGGAGGTGGACCGGCTGCTTTGGCCGGATCTGATCGTGGTGGGCGGCGGCATCTCGCGCAGAGCGCACAAGTTCCTCCCGTTGCTCGATCTGCGTCCACCCATCGTCCCGGCGGCTCTACGCAACACGGCGGGGATCGTCGGGGCCGCGGTGCTCGCGGGCCAAAGCGCGGGGATCGCCACCCTGCCCGAGTAGGGCGGATGAGCCGGCCTGTAAGCCGGGTTCTGTCATTCAAGACGGCCATCCATCTAGGACCCGCGTCACCACGGGCCTCAAGCGGCCTACCCGGCGGCTCGGGCGAGCAACCCTCGAACGCCGCCTGCTCGGCCTTGCTCCGGGCGGGGTTTGCCTAGCCGCCCGGGTCGCCCCGGGCGCTGGTG
>JAITLE010000231.1 GCA_031278075.1 Bifidobacteriaceae bacterium
AACGACCCCAACGCGAGCGCGGTCATCAACGCCATGGTCAGCGGCCGCCGCAGCGGCAGATCGCGCCACACCCGCGGGTCCGTGAACGGGCCGCCGCGACGGCGCAGCGCCAACACCACCAGCCCCGCGAGCACCAAGCCCACCAACGGTTGGGCGCTCATCCGCAGCCACATGCCAGCCTTCCGCGCGAGCACCTCGCCGAGCCCCCCAGCCACCGCCTGGTCGACGAACGCCCCCAAGTGCGTCCACCGGCCCGGACCGCGCGAATAGTCCCAGAACGCCGCCGCGGCAGCGGCCGCCACACCCAGCGCCCCCGCCAGCGCCACAGACCGTGGGCGCAGCGTCGCGTCTCCGGCCGCCAGCGCCAGCACGCCGAACGCCACAGCGATGGTCACCGCCCCGCCCAGGTCCGCGCCCAGGTCCGCGTGCCCCGCGACCACCGCCCCCGCGATCCCGACCACCCCGATCAGCGTGATGGTCCAGCCGCGCCGCGCTCGCCGCCACGGTTCGGCCGCCGCCAGCGCGGCGGCCAGCAGCGCGGAGACCACCAGCACCGCGAACGTGGTGTTCGCATAGCCGAAAAACCTCGCGCCGAGCAGCGTGTCGGCGCCCAGCGGCGCGTCCCGCGTGAAGACCGCACCGCTGAACGGGTCCGCCAACAGGACCAACGCGCCGATCGCCCCGACCACGCCGGCCCCCCCGAGCGGCGTGCCCATGGCGCCACGCGTCCCAAGGCGCGCCACCGTCCAGCCCCCCAGTCCGATGCCGACCGCCACCGCGACGCTCCCAGCCAACCAGACCGCGCCCGCCAGCGGCGCGCGCCACCATGGCAGCGCGTTGACCACGAACCCGGCGATGGGGAACGCCCCAGCGCACAGCGCCACCGCCTGCCAGGCGGCGGCGCCGCGCGCCGCCGCCCCGTTCCGCCCGCGTTCGCCACCGGCGCGCCGCCGCGGCGAGGACAAGTAGACCAGTGGCCCGAACAACCCGATCGCTGCCACGACCAGCGCCGCGATCCAGGCCGCAGGACCCAAGGCGCGCCGCGCCGAGGCGTGGAGCGCCATGTCGCGCAGCGAGTCGACCGCATCAGCCGCGCCCCAGTCCGCTGGGCTGGCCGTCCACGGATCCACGGCGCCGACCGGCGCGGCGAGCAGGTGGGACTCCAGCACCGCGGTCACATCGGTGGACACGACGAGGCCCGCCCGGTGCGTGGCCGCCGATCGGAGCAGGCCGAGGTTCGCCGTGCCCTGGGTCGGCGGCGGCGTCAGCAACGCGACCCCAAGCGCCGGCGCCGGCCGCGACAGGGATGCGACCAAGACTTCAGCGGGGCTCAGGGATGTCGCCGCCGTCAGCGCCTGAAGAATCGCCCCGATCCGGGCGTCCAACTCGCCCACGGTCAAGTCCGCGGACAACACTCCCACGTCGACCACGACAGCCGCGGCGCCTGAGTTGACAGCTCTCGTGACAGCCTCGCCCCAGGCCGCCGTGGAGGTCGGCGCCTGCGTGTAGGAGGTTCCGACGCGCCCGTCCGCGTCGGCCAGGGCCAGAGCCGCTCCGGGGCCGATCCCCGCGACGACGAATCCCATCTCGTCGAGCCAGCCTCTGAGGCTTCCCCGACCGGCGTCACCCGTCAGCGCGTCCCAGCCGGGGATCACGCCGGCGACGACTTCACTCAGGGGAGCGCAGCTCGCCGGGTCCACAGTTTGGATGTCGCTGAGCGGGCTCGCTGGCGTCTCGCCCACGATCTCCCCGGCGCCAAGCGCGAGCCAGCCCTCCGCGGGGCACGATCCGGGCCTGACCGACCGCGTCACCACGCCCGCCACCGCCCCGCCGCGCTCCAGCGCGGCCCACAGCGCCGGCGTCTCTGCCGCGGAGACATCCGCCCAGGTCAGGCCGGACAAGCCGATCAACACGAGCGGTCCGGCCGCGGCCTCGCCGGCCGCCTCCGCCCTCCCCTCGGGAGGGCAGAACGCCAAGGCGACGGCGACGAGCGCAGCCGCCGCCGCGACCCGACGCGCCGGTCGGCATCGTGCACGCGGCCCAAAGCCGCAGCCCGCCCGCCCAGCGAAACTCACGGCCCTCACCTTAGCGGCTGAGCCTGGATCCACCGATGATCGCTGTGGCGAGCAGCACTAGACGGGTGCGATGGGCGTGCCTGGCTGGGGCGGCGCAGTAGGCGAGGATCGGCGGATCGAGGCTAAGCTGCCTGCTGGACCGCCCTCAGGGGAACCGCCACGACAAGCTTGGAGCTGCCATGACCGCGCCGACCAGCCAGCCACGCTACGCCTACCTGGGGCCGACCGGGACGTTCACAGAAGACGCGCTGCTGCGGGTGGTCAGCCGCGACGCCGCGCGGTTCCTGCCGCAAAGCGACGTCATCAGCGCGATCGAGGCGGTCCGGGAAGGCGCGGCGGACTACGCGGTGGTCGCGATCGAGAACTCCGTGGAAGGTGGCGTGACGGCGGTGCTCGACGCGCTCGCGGACGGGGAACCACTGGTCATCACGCGGGAGATGCTGGTGCCGGTGGCGTTCACGTTGGCCACGTTGCCTGGCATGACGTTCGATGCCGTGCGCCGCGTCGCCGCCCACCCTCACGCTTGGGCGCAGTGTCGGCAGTGGATGCGGCGACGGATGCCGGGCGCGGAACAGGTGCCGGCGAACTCGAACACGTCCGCGGCGGCGTTGATGGCGCGCGCGGCGGCGGGCGAGATCGCGGCAGAGCTGTTGGACTTCGACGCGGCTCTGGTGCCGCCGGCCGCCGTGGACCACTACCGGCTCGTGACGCTGGCCAGCGGAGTCGCGGACAATCCGAGCGCGGTGACGCGATTTGTGCTCGTGGAGAGGCCGGGCGTGGCCCCGCCGCCGACGGGCGCCGACAAGACCACCTTGGTGGTGGCGCTCCCCGCGGACCGCGCCGGGGCGCTGCAAGACCTGCTGGACCAGTTCTCGACCAGGGGCATCAACCTGACCAGGATCGAGTCGCGGCCGCTGGGCGACACGCTGGGACGGTACCTGTTCTCAATCGACGCGGAGGCGCACATCGCCGAGCCCCGCATGGCAGAGGCGTTGGTCGGGTTGCACCGGTTCTCGCCCAGGGTGCGCTACCTCGGCTCATACCCGAAGGCTGATTTCGTCCCGACGCAGCTTCAGGCCGGGACCCGGGAAGAGGACTACCGCGCGGCTGAGGCCTGGGTCGCTGAGGTGCGCGCCGGGCGGGCGGTTTAGCCGACGGGTGTCAGGACGCGACCCGGACGCTGAGGGCCAACGGCTCGACCGACACCTGCAGCCGCTCAGCGCGGCCGACCAATTCGCCGTCGATCTGGACTAGCTGCTCGGCCTCGCAATCCACTTCGAACGACTCGGCCTGCCGGTAGACCAGGCGGCCGGAGGCCCAGGCCGGCGCCCACCTGACGCCAATCGAGTGCAACGCGACCTGGAAGGCGACCGCCGCCCAGCCGACCAGGCCGTGCCGGGTCTCGGCCATGACCATGTCGAGGAGGCCGTCGGACAGATCCGCGTCGGGGACCAGGTTGAGCCCGGCCGGCAGCAGCCCGCAGTTCCCGAACATCACCGAGCGCGCGTCAGCCCGCCTCACGACCACTTCACCGGAGTGGGTGCGCGTCGTCACCGTCACCTTGACCGCCTTGTCCGCGAGGTGGTTGAACCCGCTGATGAAATAGGCGGGCCAGCCGAGGCGGCGCTTCAGCCCGGTGTCCGCGCCGGAGACCAGGGCCGCGTCGAAGCCGAGGCCCGAGATCACCAAGAAGCCCTCATGTTCCAGGACGAGTCGGCCGGCTGCGTCGAGGGCGGTCAGCCGGCCCATGTCGATTGGGCGCCGCCGCCCGGTCAAGGCCACCTCCAACGCGTCGCGGACCGACAAGACCGGCAGTCTCAGGTTCCTGGCCAGCAGGTTCGCGGTGCCCAGAGGAACCACGCCCATCGGCACGCCGGTGCCGACCAGGCCTTGGGCGACGGCTCTGACGGTGCCGTCGCCCCCAGCCGCGACCACCGTGCTGACGCCCGGTTGCCGCGCGGCGGTCGCGGCCTGCGCGGCGCCCGGCGAGGCGACGGTGGTCTCCAACCAAATCGGCTCGCCCAGGCCCAGGTCGGCGCACATCGCGTACGCTGCGACCCGGAAACCCGCGTACCCGTTCTTGGTCGGGTTGGCGACGAACGCCACCCGGTCCAAGAGCCCCGAATCGCGCTTCAACTGCGCCGACCGCGCCAGCGTGCGCTGGGCTCGGCGCAGCCTCACAAACGCGGCGATCGCGGCGGCCCCGCCGATGAGGCCGAGCGCGCCCCCCACCAACGCGAGCCAATCCGGCCAATCCATCCATCAATTGTGCATGGTGCGCCCAAGGCGCGTCCTGCCCCACTTGGGAATCGCGTGCCATGGGCGCTGGGACGCGCATCAGGCCTGTCGGTGGCCGGCGGTAGGCTCGAAGGCGTGATCGACCTCAAGCTTCTGCGAGACAACCCCGAGCTGGCCAAGGCTTCGCAGCGCGCCCGCCTGGCGGACCCCGCTCTGGTGGACGCCATCTTGACCGCTGACGAGCGCCGCCGCGCCTCGCTGGTCGCCTTCGAGACCGCCCGCGCAGAACAGAAAGCCCTCGGCAAACTGGTCGCTCAGGCGAAGGGCGAAGACAAGCGGGCTCTGGTGGAACGCGCCCAGACGCTGGCCGCGGAGGTCAAGACGGCTGGCGGCCGGGCCGAGATCGCCCTCCAAGCCTTGACCGAGGCCGCGCTCCAGCTGCCCAACATCGTGGAAGATGGCGTCCCCGCCGGCGGCGAGGCGAATTATCGTGTGCTCCGCGAGGTGGGCGCGCCCCGTGATTTCGCCGCCGAGGGCTTCGCGCCGCTCCCGCATGAAGAACTGGGCGAGCGTCTCGGGATCATCGACACGGCCCGCGGCGCCAAGGTGGCCGGGGCGCGCTTCTATTACCTCAAGGGCGCCGGCGCGCGCCTCGAGTTGGCGCTGCTGGGGCGGGCGATGGCGCTCGCCGCGGATCTCGGTTTCACTCCGATGATCACGCCAAACCTGGTCCGCCCGGAGGTGATGCGTGGGACCGGCTTCCTCGGGGAGCACGCCGTGGAGGTCTACCACCTCCCAGCCGACGATCTGTATCTGACCGGCACATCCGAAGTGGCGTTAGCCGGTTACCACATGGACGAGATCGTCGACCTCGCCGCCGGCCCAATCCGCTACGCCGGCTTCTCAGCGTGCTACCGCCGCGAGGCCGGCTCGTACGGGAAAGACACGAAGGGGATTTTCCGGGTCCACCAGTTCCACAAAGTCGAGCTGTTTTCTTACACCGATCCGGCGGACGCCGCAGCAGAGCACCAGCGTCTGCTCGGTTTTGAAGAAATGATGCTGCACGAGGCCGACCTCCCCTATCGCGTGATCGACGTTCCGGCCGGCGATTTAGGCACGTCAGCGGCCCGCAAATTCGATTCCGAGGCGTGGATTCCATCCCAGGGCCGCTACCGGGAGATGACCTCGACCTCCAATTGCACCACTTTCCAGGCGCGCCGGCTGAACATCAGGCAGCGACGCGAGGACGGCGCGACCGAGCCGGTGGCCACCCTGAACGGAACGTTCGCGACCACGCGTTGGATCGCCGCGATCCTGGAGAACCACCAACGCGCGGACGGCTCGGTCGTTGTTCCTCAAAAGCTGCGCCCCCTGATGGGCGGGCTCGAACTGATCGAGCCCGCCGAATCGGCCGGCTGAGCGCCTTGCCAGCGGAAGACCCGGCGACGGGCGGAGCCGCGGCTCGGCGCAGACGCGGGCGGACGGCATCGGGCATCGGCGAGGCGGGCCGCACACTGGTCGCTGTCGACATCGACGGCACGCTGCTGACCTGGGGCGGGAAACTGCACCGGTCGGCGGCCCGGGCGATCACCCGGGCGCTGGCCGACCCCCGGATTGAGCTGGTCCTCGCGACGGGACGGAGCGTCCACTCCGCGATGACGGTGGCGCGGCGGATCGGGTTCACGGCAGGCTGGGCGGTGTGCTCCAACGGCTCGGTCACGGCGCGGCTGGGCCCTGACCTGCCGGGTGGCTGGGAGGTGGCGCACAGTGTGGCGTTCGACCCGGCGCCGGCGGTCGCGGCGATCCGCCGGGTGTTCCCCGGGGCGCGGCTGGCGGTGGAGGACGTGGGGCACGGGTTCTTGGTGACCGGGCGCTTCCCCGAAGGCGAACTGGACGGGGTGGTCACGGTGGTCGATGACGAGCGGCTCGCCGCGGCGCCCGTGACCCGGGTCATCCTGAGGGAGACGGACCTCGACCCAGCGCTGGTCGAAGAACTAGTCGCGGCGATGGACTTGCCGGATGTGGCCTACGCTGTCGGCTGGACAGGCTGGGTGGACCTCAACCCGCCCGGGGTCTCGAAAGCCTCGGCGCTGGAGGCGTTGCGGCTGCGTCTGGGTGTGGACCCGGGGCGGACGGTCGCCATCGGCGACGGCGGGAACGACATCGCCATGCTGCGCTGGGCGGCACGGGGCGTGGCCATGGGGGGCGCGCGGCCGGACGTGATCGCCGCAGCTGACGAGGTCACCCGGACGATCGAGCGGCGCGGACTCGCGCGGGTGCTGAACAACTTGCCGTGACGGTTGCGCGAATGCATCCCCAAAAGGGTGCGATTTGCGCCAAGATGGACGTATGCGACTAGCGACCCTGCGCCCGGGTGGCGACCGCCAAAGCACCCGAGCAGCCCGTATCGAAGGCGACCACGCCATCCTTCTGGAGCAATTCTCCGATGTCGGGGCATTGCTCGCCGCCGACGGACTGGAGGCGGCTAAATCCGCCGACGGGCCGCGCATTGAGCTCGCGGACGCGTCGTTCGCCCCGGTGGTGCCGCGGCCGGGCAAGATTCTCTGCGTGGGCATGAATTACGGCCAGCACATCAAAGAAATGGGCCGGACGCGGACCAGCCACCCGACCCTGTTCGCGAAACTCAAGGAGACCCTGATCGGCTCGGGTGAGGCGATTCAGCTGCCGCCCGAATCGTCCCAGGTCGATTGGGAGGGCGAGTTGGCTGTGGTGATCGGCCGACGGATGCGCCGGGCGGATCTGCTCGAGGCGGAGGCGGGCGTGGCCGGCTACACCCTGATGTGCGACACGTCCATGCGGGATTGGCAGTACCGCACGTCGCAGTGGTGCCAGGGCAAGAACTGGGAACGCTCGACGCCCTTCGGCCCGTGGCTGGCGACACCCGACGAGCTGCCCGAGGGCGCCGAGGTCATCACGCGCGTGAACTCCACTCGGGTGCAGCGGGGGCGCATTTCGGATTTGATGCTCTCCCCGGCGTTGCTGGTGTTATACGCGTCCACGATGATCACCCTGGAGCCCGGCGACGTGATCGCCACCGGCACCCCGGGGGGTGTGGGCCACGCGATGAACCCGCCGACGTATCTCACGCCCGGCGACGTGGTCGAGGTGGAGGTGCCCGGGATGGCCATACTTCGCTCCCGGGTCGAAATGGAGACGGTTTCACGGCATGATTAGTAGATGCTCCAGCGTCAGATTGATCTGGCGAGCGCGGATGAAGCGCTCCTAGACGAGGATCTGGCGACCGAAGCGCTGGCCCAGATCGCTGAGAAGCGCCCGGATTTGCAGGTCAGCGTCGCGTGGCACCCCAACGTCGACAAGGCCCTGCTCGAATGGTTGCGTGATTCGGGCAGCGCGCAGGCGGCGCGTGTCGCCCGGGTGAGGCTCGCTGCCCGCTCCATCGCTGTGGGCCGGTCTGCGCCGCCCGCCACCGGGACTGCCGAAGCGACGCCCGGCCGCCCCCGGCGTCCCGCCGGTCCGGCGGCGCCGTTGGCTGATCCAGCCGCGCGCCTGGCCGAACTCATGTCCCGCGAGGCCGCCGCGCCGCCGCCGGCCGCGCCACGGGCGAAGCCGCCCGTCGACCACTTCGCGCCGACTCCGAAGGACGGCTTGGACCTGAGCGAACTGTCGCCGTCGCCCGCGGCGGAGGCTGAGGCTGATGCGGAACCGCCGCCCGCCAAGCCCGCAGAAGCCGAGACGCACGCGCCGAAGCACGCGGCGCCCCCGGTTCTGGAGACACAGGTCAGCGCTCAGGTTCGGCGCACGCCGGGCTACTCGTCCCGCGCGGAGCGCATCGCCGCGATCCGCGCCCAGACCCCGGTGTCCACCACGCGGTCCGCGGCGGCCGGTTCCGGTGGCGCGCCGCAGTCCGAGCCCGCCCCCGAAGGGGCCGCTCAACCCGCCGCCGCGCAGCCGGCGCCACCTCCCGCCGCGAGCCCCGCTGAGCCGCCGCCGGACGCCACCGCCACACAGCCCCCGGACCAGCCGAAGGCGAAAGGGGCGGCTTGGGCGCCCCGCATCCAGTTGGCCGATGTCGTCAAGCTCCCGTCACGTGTTTCGCGCCGCCTGCCCCGTCCGCGTGAGGCGACCCCCGCGAAGGGTCTGGCCGTGGCGGTTGACGCCGCCGCTGAGGGTGTCAGCGAAGCCGCTGAGGCCGCAGCCCCGCCGCCGCTGCCGCGCCGCCGCCCGCACGCCGACCAACCCGCTGACGCCACCCCAGCGCCAGCCAGCACACCGGCCACCCAGGAGCCCGCCGCACCCAGCCCACCCGTGGACGCCCGCAGAGCGGCGCCGGCATCGGCCGCCGAAGCTGCGCCGACTCCGCCCGCGGGCATCCCACTGGCCGCCCCGGCCGCCGCAGCGGCGGCGCCCGATACCACGACCACCGGCGCGGCCAGCCCCGCGGGACCGTCCAGCCACACTGCGAAGCGGCCGCCGGGGCAGACTCCACGACCCGTTTACCAGGCTCAGGGATCCAGCGGCCCAACCGCGCCAGCAGGGTCGGGCGGACGCCGGACAGGAGTCCGCTTGCCCCCCCCCCCCCCCCGCCCCGCCCCCCCAAACCGCGCCCGCCCCCCCCCCCCCACCCCCGTAGCCCCCCCGGGCCCCGGAAC
>JAITLE010000003.1 GCA_031278075.1 Bifidobacteriaceae bacterium
CGATCGTGCCGGAACTCCCGCCCAGGTTGGCGGCGCTCGGCGCGATGGTCCACGGCCGGGCCGCCGCCCGCGCTTCCGGTTGCGGCGGCCCCCACGGGGCCATCGGCCGGCCGATCGCCGCCCTCGACGTGGTCGAGGCATTGCCCGCGACCATCGCCAGTCTGCTCGGCGACGAGTGTCCCCCGCCCGATGCCGTCCTGTCGCGCCGCGCGTCCGGCCCCGGCAAGCGTCGGTGTTGGCGGGACCGCGCTGGCGCCACCGCCGGAGCCGACGCGCTGCGGCCAAGGCCACCAACTAGCTCCGAGAAGGGAGACCAACCGATGAGCCACCTGCGCGCCATCATCAACCTGGACGCCATCCGACACAACGTCCGACGCCTCCTGGAACTCGCCGACGGCGCCGACCTGATGGCGGTTGTCAAAGCCAACGCCTACGGGCACGGGGCCGTCCCGGTGGCGGTGGCCGCCATCGACGCTGGCGCGACCTGGCTCGGCATCGCGCAGCTCGGCGAAGCGTTCGATGTCGTGGCCGAACTGGGCCCGGCGCGACGCGACGCGCGCGTGCTCGCCTGGTTGTATCACCCCCGGGCGGACTTCGCCGCGGCGGTGGCGGCCGGCATCGAACTCGGGGTCTCAAGCACGGAGGCGCTGGAGGGGATCGCGGACGCGGTCCGCCGCGCGGTGCTGTCTGGCGCGGCGCGCGGCGCCGCCGGCCCGGCGCTGGTCGCGAACGTGCATCTGAAACTCGACACCGGTCTGGGCCGGGCGGGCGCGCCGGGCCTGCTGTGGACCAAGCTGGTCGCGGACGCGCTCCGTTTGGAAGCCGAGGGAGTGATCCGTGTCGTGGGCGCCTGGAGCCACTTCGCTTACGCCGACGACCCAGGCAACCCGACGATCGCGGGCCAGATCGCCGCGTTCGAGGCGGGCCTCGAGCGTGCCGAGGCGATGGGCGCCCGCTTCGAGGTGAGGCATCTCGCGAACTCTGCGGCGCTCGCGACGGGCCTGCCCGTGTCCTACGACCTGGTCCGCCCAGGTTCCGCCCTCTATGGCATATCGCCGATTCCACAGGTCGCCAGCGGAGCCGACCTGGGCTTGGTCGGCGCGATGGCGCTTGAGAGCCACATCTCCTTGGTCAAACCCGTCCCCGCCGGGCAGGGCCTGTCATATGGCCACACGTATGTCACGCAGCACGACACCATCACAGGGATGGTCCCGGTGGGTTACGCCGACGGGTTGTTCCGCTCCGCCTCGAACAAGGGCAGGGTGCGGGTTGGCGGCCGCACCTTGAACGTGGCCGGCCGGATCTGTATGGACCAGTTCGTGCTCGATCTGGGGCTCGGCGCGCGCGAGCAAGTCGGCGACCGCGTGTTGCTGTTCGGCCCCGGCCTCGACGGTGAGCCGACCGTGCAGGATTGGGCGGACGCCGCTGGCACCATCTCCTATGAGATCACCACACGCATCCCCGAGCACGTCGAGCGTTACTACATCGGTCTCGGCACGCGCGAGGGCCGCCTCAAGTGACGGACGCCACCCCGCCGCACGATGCCGTCCGTCCCCCTTCGCCCGCATGTCCCGCCGGCGCGGCTCCGCAGGTCTCGCAGGTCTCGCAGGTCTCGCCGATGGACGGTCCAGTCCCGTCCTGCCTGGGCGATTGGTCGCGCTCCGTTGTGCTCTTGCCGACCGCCGCGGCGACCCGGGACCTGGGCCGGCGTCTGGCCGGGTCGCTGCGGGCCGGGGATCTTGTGATCCTCTCCGGTGAGCTGGGCGCGGGCAAGACCACTCTCGTCCAAGGGATCGGCGCTGGCCTCGGCGTGCGCGGCCAGGTCACGTCGCCCACTTTTGTGATCGCCCGGACCCATCCGGCCGCGCGCCCGGGTGGCGTGGCCTTGGTCCACGTCGACGCTTACCGGCTGGACGGCTTGGATCAACTCGACGACCTCGATCTGGACACCGCCCTGGAGAACGCGGTCATGGTGGTCGAGTGGGGCGAAGGCATGGCGGAGGCCCTCAGCCCCGACCGCTTGGAGGTCCATCTGGAACGCGCCACCGGCGCGAGAGCCGACGAACACCGTCTCGCCCGCCTACGCGGTGTCGGGCCTCGCTGGGCTGCGGCGTGAGCGAGTCAGGGCGGGTGGCGTTCCGGCACGCGGTCGTGTTCGCGGTGGGCGCGCAGTTTTGCGTCAATCTCGGGTCCGGGCTGGCGGTCAACGCTTTCGCTGTGGTGGGACCGGCCGGCATCGTGCTGCTGCGTAATGGGATCCCTGCGGCGTTGTTGCTGATCTGGGCGCGTCCGCGGCTTCGCGGGCTGACGCGGCGAGCGTGGGCGGCCCTGGTCGCGTACGGGCTGATGCTGGCGGCGATGAACTCCGTGTTTTACGAGGCGCTCGAGGTCATGCCGATGGGGGAGGCGGTGACGATCGAGATGCTCGGGCCGTTGACGCTCGCGGTGGCGTTGGTGCGGCGCTGGCGGGCCTGGCTCTGGGCGGCGCTGGCGCTGGGCGGGGTTTGTCTGCTCAGCGGGTTCGATCCGGCGACGCTCGGGGCGCGGGGGACGCTGCTGGCGCTCGCGGCTGGAGCTTTCTGGGCGACCTATATCGTGGCGACACGCCAGGTGGGGCGCGAGTTCGGGGGCGGGCGGGGGATGGCTCGGGGTTTGGCGCTCGGGATGGCGGTGTCCACGGTGGCGTGTCTGCCGCGGGGTGTGGCCGCGCTGGCGGCGGCGCCGTTCACCTGGGAGGTGGTTGGGTGGGGGACCGCGGTCGCGGTCAGCGCCAGCCTGATCCCGTACGCCATGGAGATGGCGGCCTTACGCGGCATGTCGGCTGCGACCTTCGGTGTGATGACGGCGTTGGCGCCGGGCTCGGCGGCGTTGATCGGGTGGCTGGTCGCAGGTCAAACCCTGACCTGGTGGGCTGTGGGCGGGATGGCCCTGGTCACGGTCGCGAGCGCGGGCGCGGCGTGGGGCGACCCAAACCGTCGGCCCGCAACTCCATGATGATCCCGTCGCGGCGCGCCGCCGGGTAATAGCCAGGGACGCGGCCCTGGATCCCGAATCCGAGGGACTGGTAGAGCGCGATCGCGGCGGCGGAGCCTTCGGCGACGGTCAGCCGAACGCGCGCCACGCCGGCCGCGCGCGCTTGCGCGAGCAGCGTCTCCATCAGCGCGCGGCCGATTCCCCGCCCCCTGGACGGGGCGTCGACCGCGATGCTCATGATCTCTGCTCGCCGGGCGAGGCGTATGCCGGCGTAACCGACTAGGGGTCCGGCCGAACCTCCGGCCGAACCTCCGGTCGAATCCTGGGCTGCTGTTCCGGCCGGGCGTTCGGCTGGTGTTCCCGCCGCGACCGCGACCGCGACCGCGGCCGTGGTCTGGGCGGGGTCGCGTTCCGCGGGTTCGGCCGGGGGTCCGGTCGCCTCGGCGGCGAAGTAGCGGCGGTCCGGCGCGGTCAACTCCTCGACGAGGAACGCCGCGGGCCAGGCCTCGGGGCCGAAGGCGGCCGCGTCGAGGGCGGCGAGCCGCGGCACGTCAGCGAGCCGCGCGGGCCGGATCAGCCACGGGCGGGGAGCTGTGTTCACCGGCTCGCGCGTTTCGCCGGTCCGGGCGGCTGCGTGTGGGGACGCCGCAGGTAGAGCGGTTCGGCTGAGACATCCAGGCCGCGCGCCGCGCGGACGGCGGCGAGCCGCGCGAGCACCGCCGGGTCGACCTCGGCCGGCGTCTGCCCCTTCAACGCCCGCGTGCTTGGTCCCACCACGGCGCCGCCAGGCGCCGCCGGCGCCAGCGTGGGAGCGGTCACGGCTGGGCCTTCCACCCGGTCCAGGGCGTCCGCGTCCCGGGGCCGCTCCACGCGGTAGCGAGCCCAGTAGACCTCGCGTCGCTTGGCGTCCAGCGCGGCGACCACTGTCGCGCCCGCGCCTAGCTGGAACCGCTCCGCTGCGGCCTGGGCCAGCGCGTCCAAGTCGCTCACCCCCCACACCGGCACGCCAAGCGCGTAGCCCAGCGTGCGCGCGGTCGCCAGCGCGATCCGCAAACCCGTGTATGGCGCCGGTCCGCGTCCCACCGCGACAGCCGCGATGTCCGATGCCGTCAGCCCCGCCTCCGCGACCAGTTCCGCCGCGAGCGGGATCAACGACTCGACGTGGAAACGTTCCCCTGGTGCGGACGCGCGGCGGTCCGCCGCGTCCGGCGCGATGAGCGCCACTGCCGAGGCGCCGGCAGCCGTCAGGCCCAGGACCGGTCCAGGCAGCGTCACATCGCTCATCCGCTCAAGCGTACGCGGGCCCCGCCGCGCTTCCGACCGGGCGGGCGCCGGCGCCCCGGCCCGGGCGGGGGTGACGAAGAGCGCAGTTCTGATGGTCGTCCATGTTGGACCGCATGCGGCTGAGCTCGGACAACCCATGACCGGGGAGAGCCGGCGATCCTGGCGGTAGGCTCGCAGGATGGACGCGGCCCCGGCGTTGACCCGCAGCGAGAGCGACTTGATCGGTTCGATGGAGATCCCTCAGGAGGCTTACTGGGGCATCCACACGGCCAGAGCGTTGGAGAATTTCCAGATCTCGGGTCGGCCGATCGGGTCCTATCCCTCTTTGATCCGGGCGTTCGCGCTGGTCAAAAAGGCGGCGGCGCTGGCCAACCGGGCCGTGGGGGTGCTGGGCGAACCGCAGACGGCGGCGATCGTCGCCGCCTGCGACAGGCTGATCGCGAGCCGGGACCATGACACGCAATTCCCCATCGACGTGTTCCAGGGCGGGGCGGGCACCTCGACCAACATGAACGTCAACGAGGTGATCGCGAACCTTGCGCTGGAGGGGCTCGGCCGCCCGAAGGGGGATTACGCGGTGATCAGCCCCTACGAGCACGTCAACATGTCCCAATCCACCAACGACGCGTACCCGACTGCGCTCAGGGTCGCCATCGTCCTCGAGATGGCTCAATTGGGTGAACAGCTCGCGCTGCTTCAGGGCAGCTTCGAGGCGAAGGCCCGTGAGTTCGCGCGGGTTCTGAAGATGGGTCGCACTCAGCTGCAGGACGCTGTCCCAATGACCGTGGGCCAAGAGTTCGCGGCGTTCGGGGTGCTGGTCTCAGAGGAACGCAAACACTCGAAGGCCATGGCTGATCTGTTGCTGGAGGTCAACCTTGGCGCCACGGCGATCGGGACTGGTGTCAACGCGCCCCAGGGCTATGCGGAGCGGGCGATCCAAGAGCTGGCCCAAGCTTCCGGGCTACCCGTCAAGCTCTCACCTAATCTGATCGAGGCGACATCTGACTGCGGCGCCTACGTCTCCTGCCACGGCGCCCTGAAACGCGTCGCGGTCAAGTTGTCGAAGATCTCGAACGATCTGCGCCTCCTCGCCTCCGGTCCGCGTGCTGGCCTGAACGAGCTCCGCCTCCCCGAACGGCAGGCCGGGTCCTCTATCATGCCCGCCAAGGTCAACCCGGTGATCCCCGAAGTGGTGGGCCAGGTGGCGTTCAAGGTCATGGGCAACGACGTGGTGGTGACCGCCGCCGCGGAAGCCGGCCAGCTTCAACTCAACGCCTTTGAGCCGGTGATCGCGCAGGCGATCATGGAGTCGATCGCGCTGCTGCGCAACGCCGCCCATGCCCTGGCCGTGTTATGCGTCGCCGGCATAGAGGCGAACGCCGATGTCACTGAGGGTCACGTGCGCAACTCGATCGGCTTGGTGACGTACTTGACCCCGGTGATCGGCCACCAGCTGGGCGACCAGATCGGCAAAGAGGCGGCGGCCCGCGGCAAGACCGTCCGCGACGTCGTGTTGGAGCACGGCTACCTCGCCGAGGACGAACTCGACCGCCTCCTCAGTTTCCGGGACCTGACCGCCTGAGGGCAGCCGCAGCACCATCCAGTCCGTGACGCGGCGCTCGCGTGACCGGTCGGAATCGTGCTGGCGTTCGGCGCAGTAGGGTGTCCGGGTGATCGACGAGCCCTTGGTCCTCGGGATCGAGACCTCCTGTGACGAGACCGGGGTGGCGCTGACCCGGGGTTTCACCCTGCTGGGCGAGACGGTCGCTTCATCCCAGGCGGAGCACGCGCGGTTCGGCGGGATTGTTCCCGAGGTGGCGTCCCGGGCGCACTTGGAGGCGCTGCTGCCGACGGCGCGCGCCACGCTGGAGACGGCGGGTGAGCGCTTGGCGGACGTGGACGGGATCGGCGCCACGGCCGGGCCCGGGCTCGCCGGGTCGCTGGCGGTGGGGCTGGCGGCGGCCAAGGCGCTCGCGTTCGCGTTGGGCAAGCCGCTGTATGGCATCAACCACGTGATCGCGCACGCGCTGGTCGACCAGCTGGAACACGGGGCGTTCGAGGGGCCGGTGCTGGCGCTGGTCGTGAGCGGGGGGCATTCGTCGCTGTTGGTGGTGGACGGCGCGCGGGTCGAACAACTGGGGCAAACGCTTGACGACGCGGCCGGTGAGGCGTTCGACAAGGTGGGCCGGTTGCTGGGCCTGCCGTATCCGGCGGGGCCGCACATCGACCGCTTGGCGCGGGGCGGCGACCCAGCTGCGATCGCTTTCCCGCGGGCGCTGACCAGGCCGAAAGACCTCTTGACCCATCGTTTCGATTTCTCGTTCTCGGGGCTGAAGACGGCGGCGGCACGCTGGTTGGAGGCGGCTCGCGACGCCGGGCGGGAGGTTCCGCTGGGGGACTTCGCGGCATCGTTCAGCGGGGCCGTGGCGGACGTGTTGACCTGGAAGACGATCGCCGCGGCGCGGGAACTTGGGCTCGACACGGTGGTCATCGGGGGCGGGTTCTCTGCGAACTCGCAGCTCAGGGACTTGGCGCGGGAGCGCTTCGGCGCGGCGGGGCTGACCTTGCGGATCCCCGCGCCGCGCTTTTGCACCGACAACGGCGCGATGGCGGCCGCGGCGGGCGCGCACGCGATCCGGCACGGCTTGGCGCCGTCGGGGTTGGACATCGGCGCCGACTCGGCATTGGATCCGACCCGCTTGGTGGCGTAGCCCGTCGAGTGTCCGCCGCCACGGGCGGGC
>JAITLE010000005.1 GCA_031278075.1 Bifidobacteriaceae bacterium
GGCGCCGTCCAATAGATTCACGCGCATTTTCATGTTGTCTCCATTTTGTGTTCGGGATTGGGCAGTTCGAACCGCCCGCCGAAGCGGCGGGCGGCACATTCCGGTCTCATTCGGAACTGGTTTCGCATCAGCTGCCTCCCGTCGCGGGTGGGGCGGCGGCATCGGTGGTCGCGTCTTGGGTGGTCGCCGCGGCGGGGCTCGCGCTGGTGGCGAGGCGGTCGGCATCGGCGGCTGTGTCTTGGGTGGTCGCTGTGGTGGGGCTCGCGCTGGTGGCGAGGCGGTCGGCGTCGGCGGCGCGGCGGCGGGCCCGGCGGATCGTGAACACGGCCAAACCGACCATCGCGGCCAGCACGATCGCCTGGGCGCTGAGCGTCTGAGCGGATGGGTAGATGCCGAGCAGATCGACGGTCTTGACCCAGTCGACGGGGGTGACGCGCACCACGCCGCCCTCTTGCAGCTCCTTGATGCCGGAGCCGGCGAAGCTGAACGCGAGCAGCGCGAGCACTGCGGAGGTCGCGAGGAAGAAGGGGCGCAGCGGGATGCGGATCGAGAAGAAGCGGATGGCGAGGTAGACGCCTACCAGGGCGACCGCGCCCACACCCAGTCCGACCCAGATCATGTTCTCGGTCTCCTCGGCGCGGGCGCGGATGGCCTGGTAGAGCAGGATCGTCTCGGCGCCTTCGCGGAACACTGCGAGGAAGGCGACCAACGCCAGCGAGAAGACCGAGCCGCGGCTGAGCGACGCCTCGGTCTTGCCTTTGATGTAGCGTGACCAGGCGCCGGCGTCGGACTTCGCGAGGATCCAATTGGACACCCAGATCAGCATGGCCGCGGCGATCAACACCGTGACGCCCTCAGTGATCTCCTGGGACGCGCCGGACAGGGCGGTGATCGCGTTGATCGCGACCGCCAACGCGGCGCTCGCGGCGAGCGCCAGCAGCGCGCCGCCGTAGACCACCTTCAGGCTGGCGCTGTTGCCGGACTTGACCAGGTAGGCGATGATCGCGCCCAGCACCAGGATGGCTTCGAACCCCTCACGCAGAATCACGATCAGCGCCTCGAAGAACGTGGCCGTCGCCGATTCCTTGGTTCCGCCGAGGCTTGTGGCCTGCTCCACGAGCAGGCCCTCAAGGATGTCGAGGTGCGAGCGCACCTCCTCGGCCTCGCCTTCCGCGCTCATCGCTTGTTTGATCAGGACGAACTCGTATTCGGCCGTCGCGGCGCTCTCCCCCGAGACGCGGCTGTTGACCGAGGCCTCGAAGCCGAGCTTCTCGTAGTAGCTGTAATAGGCGACGTCCACCTGGGCTTTCGCCTCTGAGATCTGGCCCGCCTGATACTTTGCCCAGGAGTCCTCGAGGATCTCGTTCATCTCCTCGGCCACTTCGCCCCAGGTCACGGAGTCGGCGTGGGCCGTGGCGGCGGCGCTCGGCCCGGCGGCCGCGAAGAGTGCGACCAGGCCAGCCAGCAGCGCTAACAACGTCTTCCTGGTCACTGTGGTCTCCATGGTTGGTGTCGGGGTCTGGGTTGGGCCGCGGTCGGGCGCGGGAGTTGACTCCCGGCCAAACGAGGTAAGCCTAACCTAAGCGAGGCCTGTCGCGCGACTTTAGGCAACACCTAGCTTTCGTATTTGAGGTGGCGGGTTGGGTTCACGCCCAGCCGAGCGCCCGCAGCCCGGCCGCGACAGCGGCCGCCAGCACCACCACCACGATGAACGGCGCCCGCAACCACAGCGCGACACCAGCCGCCGCCACCGCGGCCAGCCGCGCGTCCACCGCGAGGCCCTGCCCCTGGCCGGCGGTTTGGACCGCCAACAGCCCGGCCAGCAGCGCCACGGTCACCAGCCCGAGGACGCGGTTGACGCAATCGCCGGCCAGCCACGCCCGCGGCACGAAAGCCCCGGCCACCTTCAGCCCCACGCAGGCGCCGCAGCCGGCGAGCACGCACACCCAAACCGCGGTGTCAGTCACGGCCGCTCACATCCCGTCTTCGTTCCCAGCGTCCGATGCCGTCCGCCCCGCTGGCGTCTGCGAGCGACCGGCTCGTGCCCGTCTTCGTCCCCAGCGTCCGATGCCGTCCGCCCCCGCAGTCCCCGCGCAGCCCGTCCGCTGTCGGCTGAGCCGGCATCCCTGCCCCGCTGACCGCCTTTGTCGTCTGCCGCTGCGCGCCTGGTGTTGTCTGGGAGGTTTGGCTGGGGCTGCTGAGGTCGGCATCGTCGCGGGGAATGGCGTCGCCGGCGCGGCGGCGGGGCGGCCAGAACCCGACAGCGAGCGCGGCCAACGCCGCGAGCAGCACCGGAACACCCGGGGTCAGCCAGGGCGTGGTGGCCAGGGCTGTCGCGACGGCGAGAACGGCCGTCGCTTGGGCCTGGCGGGGAGCGAGCCGTGGCCACAGGAGGCCCAGGAACGCGGCGGCGGCGGCCGCGTCGAGACCCCAAGCTCGCGGATCGCCCATCGCGTCGCCGGCCAGGGCGCCCAGGAGGGTCAACGCGTTCCAGCAGATCCAGACCCCGGCGCCCGTCCACCAAAACCCGACGCGTCTGGCGCGCGGGGACGGCTGCGCGAGCGCCACGGCGGTCGATTCGTCGATGGTCAACTGCGCGCCCAGCAGCCGGCGCCAGCCGCTGAGGCCAAGCAACGGCCCGAGTTGGACCGCGTAAAGCAGATTGCGGCCACCCAACAAGGCAGCCGAAGCGACCGCGGCGGACCCCAATCCGCCGGCGCCCAGCACTCCGACCAGCGCGAATTGCGACCCACCGGTGAACATGACCATGGACAGAATCTGCGCCTGCCAGACGCTCAGGCCAGCTGCGACGGCCAACGCCCCGAAGGAGATGCCGTACAACCCGGTCGCAATCGAGACGGAGACGGCCTGCCGGATCGCCACGCGGGTGGGTCCGGCGTCACTGTGCGCGCCGTTCACGCCGCCCGCCTGGGGAGAACCGTGGTCCGCGGCCTCGGCCGGACGGCGTCTCAAGGCGATGCCTCCGTTGGGTCGGCGGGCGAACAGGACACAGCCGAGACTACCGCAGCCTCTCCATTTGTAAGGGGCGGGATGGTCGCCCAGATCAGCGGGCGCTGGGCTGAGTCGCGTCTGTGGCACGGGTGCGCTGGCACTGCCCGCAAACAGCCGACCACAGAGCCTGCAGACAACCGAGTCCAAAGCCTGCAGATGACCGACTGCACAGCCTGCAAACAACCGACTGCGTGGTAATGTCCTGCTGTGGAGTATTTGCCGAGGGTTGTCGACGCAACGGTTGAGCAGCAACTTCGGGTGGCGGGGGCGCTGTTGATTCGCGGCCCCAAGGGCTGCGGCAAGACCGAGACCGGCCGGCATCACAGCCGCAGCGAGTTGGACGCGGAGGACACTCCCACAGTTGAGACGGCTCTCCAGATCGACCCAGCGATCATCCTCCAAGGGCCGACGCCGCGACTCATCGACGAGTGGCAACAGCAGCCCGCCTTGTGGAACGCGGTTCGGCGCGAGGTTGACCGCCGCAAGGAGAAAGGCCAGTTCATTTTGACCGGCTCGGCCACGCCCAAGCCGGAGGCGGACGGCCAGCCGCGCCG
>JAITLE010000081.1 GCA_031278075.1 Bifidobacteriaceae bacterium
GTCCGCGCCGAGCCGGGTGACGTGACCGGCCCCGGCCGCCCGCGCCGCGAGATCTTCGCCGACCACGTAACAATCGCCGCAGATCGCCGGGCCGATCGCGGCGCCGATCCGCCGCGCGCCCCGCTGGCGCAGGCCGCCGACCGCCGCGTCCAACACCCCGCCGAGGAGCCCCCGCCAGCCCGCGTGCGCCGCCGCCACGATCCCCGCGTCCACGTCCGCCAAGAGCACGGGCACACAGTCCGCCGTCCTGATCACCAGCCCGATGCCGTGCTCTCCGCTAGCCAACGCGTCGCACGTCGGCCGACCGCTCGCCAAAGAGTCGATCCATTCCAGACGGGCGCCGTGGACCTGGTTCGCGAACACCAAGGGCCGCCCAAGGGCCGCGGCCAAGGCGGCGCGCCCCGCCGCGTCGGCCAGATCGAAGGCGGCCGTGGTGAACACCGCGCTCACGCCAGGCCCGAGGTCGACCTCCGTCAGCCCATTCGGGGCGCCACCCGATCCTCCGGTCGAGCCGCTCAGTCCTCGTTCAGCCAAGACGGGACGTCCAACTCGTCCTTGGGCCTGACGGCCGGTTTGGGGGCGAGTTGGGACCGCCGGGTCGACTCGAACAACGGGACCTGCGATGTGGCCTCGTCGGAGCCGACGGCGCCAGCGCCCGAGAAAGACGAACTGGGGCCGAACAAGGAGGACGCGGGTGTCACCGCCGCCGGAATGCGCGACCCGGGGCGGAAGGACGGCGTCGGGGCCGGCCGCACGGCATCGTCCTGGCTGATGTCAGCGGCGGGAGATGGCGACGCGACCGGCGGAGCGGGCGCGGGCGCGGGCGTCGGCTGCGCGGCGGCGGCTGGGGGGCTCGGCTCGCTCTTGACTCCCAACTCGCCGGTGTAGCTGGTGGCGCTGGGAGTGTCGAAACCGGCGGCGATCACGGTGACGCGGACCTCGTCGCCGAGCGCGTCGTCCAGCGCGTGACCGTAGATGATCAGCGCCTCCGGGTGGACCGCCTCCTCGATCAGGCTCGCGCCGCGGTGCACCTCGTCGAGGGTGATGTCGCTGGCGCTCTTGAACGCCAACAAGACGCCGTGCGCGCCGTCGATCGAAGCCTCGAGCAGCGGCGATGAGATCGCCATCTCGACAGCGCGAATGGTGCGATCCTCGCCACGGGCCTGGCCAATCCCCATCAACGCGCTGCCGGCGCCGCGCATCACGGAGTCCACGTCCGCGAAGTCGACGTTTACGAAGCCCGCCTCGGTGATCAAATCGGTGATGCCCTGCACACCGGACAACAACACGTGGTCGGCCTGACGGAACGCCTCAAGAATGGAGATGCCCGGGTCGGAGATCTTCATCAGCCGCTCGTTCGGGATGATGATCAGAGTGTCGACCTCCTCGCGGAGCTTGTCGATCCCGGCCACCGCCTGCGCCTCGCGCCGCTTCCCCTCGAAAGCGAACGGCCTGGTGACAACCCCGACGGTGAGCGCGTCGAGCTCGCGGGCGATCCGCGCGACCACAGGGGCGCCGCCGGTGCCCGTGCCGCCGCCCTCGCCTGCGGCGACGAAGACCATGTCCGCGCCTTCCAGCACTTCGCGGATCTCCTGCGCGTGGTCCTCAGCCGCGCGCCGGCCGATCTCCGGGTCCGCGCCCGCGCCCAGCCCGCGCGTGGCGTCACGGCCGATGTCGAGTTTCACGTCCGCGTCCGAGAGGAGCAGCGCCTGGGCGTCAGTGTTGATGGCGATGAACTCGACGCCTTTGAGGCCCGCCTCCTTCATCCGGTTGACAGCGTTGACGCCGCCTCCACCGATCCCGACCACCTTGATGACCGCAAGGTTGAGCTGTGGTGCCGCCACGAGGGCCTCCGATGCTGATAAGCCTGGTTATACAGCTAAGACGCTAGGCCGCTTGCCCCCGGCAGACAAACACCGCGGCCCGCGTGTCGCCAACGCGCGCCGCCGCCCGGGCGTTTTGGACCGACGGGACAAGCGTGTGAGAATCGAGCGGTGACCAAGCCCCCGGCCAAAGCGGTGCTGCGGCGGCCGGAGCCGGCGACCCTCCGCAACTTGGGCGACACGCTGCGCCAGGAGTCGTGGGGCGCGGCGTTGCTGCTGGCTGGCGCGATAGCGGCCCTGGTGTGGGCCAACTCGCCGTGGGCGGAGTCCTACCGCGCCCTCTCCCAGACCCGCTTCGGCCCGCGCTGGGGCCACCTCGATTTGACCATGGCGGAATGGGCGGAAGACGGGCTCTTGACGGTCTTCTTCTTCACTGTGGGTCTTGAGTTGAAACGGGAGATGGTCACGGGGCAGCTGAGGCGTCTAGCCACCGCGATTGTTCCGGCCGTCGCGGCGGTGGGCGGCATGGCGGCGCCCGCTTTGGTCTACCTCGCCCTCAACATCGGCCGCCCGGGCGGTGCGGTGGAGGGCTGGGCCATCCCGGTCGCAACCGACATAGCCTTCGCCGTGGCGGTGCTCTCCGCGTTCGGGCGGTCGCTGCCTAGCGCTCTGCGGGCGTTCTTGTTGACCTTGGCCGTGGCCGACGATCTCCTGGGGATAGTCGTGATCGCGGTGTTCTATTCGTCCGGGATCGATGTGGCCTGGCTGGCCGGCGCGATCTGCGCCACCGCCGCCTATTGGGCCCTCGCGCGGCTGCGCCGCCCGCCCGCGGTGGTCTTATTCCTGGTCGTCGCCGTCTCGTGGTACTGCATGCATCGGTCTGGGGTTCACGCGACCATCGCGGGGGTGCTCGCGGGTTTCGCCACGCCCGCGCTGCCGGTCAAGCGGCCGCGCCCGACTGAGCGTGAGCCGCGCGCCGAACGCTTCGAACATCTTTGGCGGCCCGTCTCCGCTGGGTTGGCGGTGCCGGTGTTCGCGCTGTTCGCCGCAGGTGTCGAGGTGAGTCCCAGCGCCTTGGCCGCAGCCGCGGCGGATCCGACCGCTCAGGGCGTGGTGGCCGGGCTGGTGCTGGGTAAACCGGTCGGGATCTTTGTGACCACCTTCGCGTTGGTCGCTTTGACCCGCGCCACCTTGGATCCGGCGGTCCGCTGGGGCGACCTGTTCGCCTTGTCCACCGTTGGCGGGATCGGGTTCACGGTGTCGCTGCTGATCGGCCGGTTGGCGTTCCCGGCCGCATCGCCCCACGAGGCGGCGATCAAGGCCGGGGTGTTGTTCGGGTCGCTTGGCGCCGCGGTGATCGGCGCCGCGCTGCTCACGTGGCGCGGCAGCTGGCGCCGCCGCCACCCGTCCCTCCAGCACGCCGCGGAAGGCGCCGTCGACGAGGCCGACATCGACCTCTCCTCCGCTGACTGAGCGCCCGATGCCGACCGGTCCCGCCACCGGTCCGACGGGCCTGAACCGCGCCCGCAGCCCTGCCGCGACCCGCCCAAGGACACCGCAAGCCCGCGGCTCAAGCTGGGCCTCGACAATCACCGGGTCTGGGTCACGGTCGACACAGCGCGCCCTTGCGCGCGAGGGCCGCCCGTGGGCCAAGAGCTGCTGCTGGCCGGCCGCCGGAGCGCGCCCCTGCGCGCGAGAGCCGCCCCGACTCCGGCACACTAGTCCCGGTCGTCCCCAAAGCGCGCCCCTGCGCGCGAGAGCCGCCCGTGGACCAAGAGCTGCTGCTGGCGGGCCGCCGGAGCACGCCCCTGCGCGCGAGAGCCGCCCGGCGGATCTTTCGCTGAAGCGCCGGGCGGCCCGTCTGAGTGATGCGGTCACCACAACCATGCCGCACCCGACACCCCCCTCCACAAGACCCCAAACCCAAACCCAGCCAAACCCAGTGACGCCGCCCCAACCAAGACACACGACGGCT